>JAFDDW010000004.1 GCA_019310665.1 Deltaproteobacteria bacterium | reverse complement strand
CATCGGCAATTTCCCGGGCGGCAGCCGTCACCATTAGTTGAGAGAGATTATATTTACTGGTAGAGTTGCTTTTATCATTCATTGCAAAATTTTAGGTTCAGGATACTGGTTTATTGGATGATTAAGTTGATTGGGTTGATTCGGTTGATTTTACTCCATGCTTTTTTGCACGATTATGGGTAAATGTCAGACCGAGTTAATCGCGGTTAAAAACCGCTCCCACAGTCAAAATCGTTTAATTTGATTTCTTTAAACTAACTTTTGATTACGATGAAGTTTCCTGCATTTTAAAATCGATAGAATTCCTTCATTCGACATTCGCCATTCGTCATTCATCATTCCAACTAGTACCCATAATCAACCGTCTCTGCATAAACATGGTTTTGGATGGCCAGACCGGCTACTCTTTCCGATCCAAGTTGATCTAAATATTCCTGATAACTGTGAATATTGTCCACCCAGCGTTTTCTCCAATCCGCAAAAAGCCCGGGTGTTTTGCTGTGATTGCGATAATCGATAAACATCTGGTGGTCCCGGTTGTAGTAACCCGGCACCGGAGAAGGATGGCCGCCCCAGGGACAGTGGACCACGGCCTTGACCCGGAAGCCGGGGGTAAAAACCCGGTTCGGATCCCGACTGATGATATCCGGCGATACAATCTCTTCAGCGGTTAAAATGACGTGGCGGCTTGCCAGGCAGGCATCCCGGGTAACCCCCAGGTTGCCCCAGGCGTGGGCATTGCCGTATTCGTCGGAACGCTGGACATGAACAACGGCGACATCCGGTCTGATCGCCGCCACCGCCGTCAGAGGATCCCCCGTGAACGGACAAACCATCTTTTTCAGGTTCGGATTGGTTTTAAACAAATCGCTGCCCAGGGCCGTAAGGGTCGGCATAAAAGAAACGCCCATTGCTCCCGCTCGGAGGGCCATGGCCAGGGTCAAATTGGAGTGATCCTCTATTTTAAGCGACCCGGTCTCAATCCGAAATTATAACCGGAACCGGTGATAACGTTTCCCACCCAGGCGGCTCTAATTTCACCCACACACCCGGCCCCGATGAGCTGATCAAATAACATATCTGAAATCGGGCCGATTAAGGTGAGATTGTGTTTGTGTTGACGGATAATCTCGTGGGCAGCAGAGAAAGGAATGAGCGATTCCAGCGACAAGCCCATGGCAACAGAGGTGCCATCGGGTATAAAGCGCTGGATGGCTTCAGAAAGGGTGAGCAACTTGGAATCAGACAATTGTTAGAAGACCTCTTTCCCGATAAACAGTGGATATAGTGCAATTAATGCTATTTTTATTTATATTAGGCTTAAAAATTCGAAATTCGAAGACGCTTAGGACTCCTCTTTATTACCTTCTTGAAGAGATTTTTCAAAATCTTCAAAAAACTGATTGCGCTGTTTCCAATCCGGACCAAAATGCTTATTAAAGAAGCCGCCGAGCTTATCGAAAAGTTTGCCCCACACCGGTTGTCCGCCTTTGAGCACGACGTCTGCTATAAAATCATCCAGTTCACTCATTTTTTCCTTTGGTAAAAAGGAGACGGCACCCAATTTGATTGATTTTTCCAAAGCTTCGGGTGTCAAAGCATAGGCGGTTAACATGACGGTTGGAAAACCCCGTTTTACCGACAGTTTTAAAAGCTCAAATCCGTTTACTCCCATTATATCCAGAATAACGATATCAAAGGTGTAACTCATGAGGTATTGGCGCCCCGTATCATAATCATTGGCCTTGCGGACGAAACATTGGTCCAGAATCTCTTCCACGGTATCCGTAACATCCACCTCGTCGTCAACCACCAAAACAACCTTGTCTTTTAAAAGACTGGATGTATCCATTGACTGTCTTTTAAAAGACTGGATGTATCCATTGACAGTTCTCCTTTTTGAAACCGATTCAAGAAAGTTTAAAGCCAACCATATCACTGTAAAATGCGGTAAGTCAATGCCAACCCTCTTCGAGGGGGTATGAGGTTCAAGGTTCAAGGTTCTGGGTTCTGGGTTCAGAGGTTGAAAAAAGCGAATATCGAATAATGAACATCGAATGTCGAAGGAATGTATTCTGCCCGTCGTGAGCTTTTGTGTCGAACGGTCTTTTTTATAAAAAAGACTGAGCGCAGCGAAACCACCCTTCGAAATTCTGCGGTTCATTATTCTGCGGTTCTGCGGTTCGCTGTTTTCAGCCATCTGTCCTCTGTCATCTGTCCTCTGACACCTGACACCTGAAAGCTATTTAAGCCTGTCTGAAGTTGCTATAACCACTAACTCATGATAAAGCCCAGTTACAGAGATCAAACGGAGATCTGATGTTTAGCGACCTAGAAAAAAAACAACTTCTCAAGTTAAATGATGAGTTATCTCAAGAAATTACGATTGGCCTGGTTGAATCCGGACACGCGCACAACCAGGTGTTTCATGAATTTTGCGACGACTTAACTCAGCTGGCGTCAAAAATTAGAATCGCCCGGGAAGATGGCTCTTCCCAACAGCCACCGCAAATTTTAATCGGCAGCAGTCTAAAGTATCAGGCTCTGCCGACCGGTTTGGAAATGCCGCCGTTTATTGAGGCGCTGGCCGCCCTTGATTCAGGGCCATTACAGGTAACGGAATCCATAAAACGCCGTTTAAAAGAAAACAATTTACCGGTGACCCTAACCGCTTTCATCGCACCGCAATGCACGTTTTGCCCGAAGGTGATAAGCCAGCTCATTCCATTATCGATGGTAGAATCCGGCGTTCAATTAATCGTCATTGACGGAACGCTATTCCCTGAGATGGCCCAGACCTACAAGATACAGTCCGTACCGACCATCCTGCTGGACGACCAGTTTCGCTGGACGGGCTCGGTTCCATTAGACGAACTTATTGACGCCGTCAGCACCCGGGATCCCGTCTTGCTGGGTGCCGCTTCCCTGGAAAGTATCCTGAAAGATGGCCAAGCCGGCCATCTTGCCGCCATGATGCTGGATGCCCAAAAAATTTTCCCGGCCTTTTATGACCTGCTCACTCACGAAAAGTGGCCGGTTCGCCTGGGAGCAATGGTAGTGATGGAGGAGATTGCCGGAAAGAATCCCGCAATGTCGTCTGAAGCAATTAGCCCGTTGTGGAATCGCTTTAACCGGGTTTCCGATCAAACAAAAGGCGATATTCTCTATCTGTTCGGAGAAATCGCGGACCGCCGCGCCGTTTCATGGCTGGAGAAGGTGACGGCCGGGGAATTTGATTTAGAGGTTAAGGAAGCGGCCAGAGAGGCTTTGGAAAAACTGGCCGCAAAGTAGCACTCTGAATATAATTCAGGTCGTGGGAGCGGCTTTCCAGCCGCGATTTCCGTTATCGGGGTAAATACTTCTCGCGGCTGGAAAGCCGCTCCCACAAGCCATATGAATCAATTACAGCTCTATAAAAGGGATGGCCCATAATATAGTGCTGACGTCTTAAAACAATCAAAAAAGCCCTGTCAAAACAATAACAGGGCTTTTTCTATTCAGTGTTAAATTAAAAAACCAAGGTTGATGCTATTTTTCGTCTTCTTCGGTGCTTTTCTTGGTTGAGTCCTTTTTCTCTTTGGCAGCGGGCGCATCCTCTTTTTTAGCCGTTGCTTCTTGTTTTTTGGCTGCCCCTTTGGTCTCCTTTTTCGGCGTGTCTTCCTTTTTGGCTTCGGCAGGTTTTTCTTTTACGGCTGCTTTCTTTTTGGAAGCAGCTTTGGTTTTCTTCTCGGAAGCTTTTTCTGCCTTTACTGCAGCATCCTCTTTTTCATCATCTTCAGCAGCTTTCGGTTTTACGGATTTTGGTTTTTTTTCATCTGCTGCGGATTTACTAACAGCGGCTGCTGTTTTGGAAGTTGCGCCAGCCTTGGCTTTTTTCTTTTTGGTTTTCTTCTTTTTGGTGTCCTGGGAATATACCAGTTCAACCAGTGAAACAGGTGCGGCATCTCCAGGTCGCCTTCCCAGTTTTACAACCCGGGTATAGCCGCCGGATACGGCACCGAAACGGTCGGCAGCTTGTTCAAATAATTTATGAACCACATCTTTTTCACGCACAATGGCCAGGGCCTGACGGCGGGCGTGCAGATCCCCTCGTTTGGCCAGGGTAATCAGATGATCTGCCCAACGTCTCAGCTCTTTGGCTTTGGCCCCGGTAGTCTGAATTTTTTCATATTTAAACAGGGATGTGACCATGTTTCTGAACATGGCTTTGCGGTGACTCGAGGTTCTATTTAGTTTCAGGACGGCTTTTCGATGTCTCATGGCACTGTCTGTTCTCCTTCTTCCGCATCTTCCTCGGGCGGTGAAAATCCCTCGAGCTTCATGCCAAGAGAAAGGCCCATTTCAGTCAAAACTTCTTTGATTTCATTTAATGATTTTCTGCCGAAATTCTTGGTTTTAAGCATTTCCGGTTCAGTTTTGCTGACCAGTTGATAGATCTTATTAATATCCGCATTTTTCAGACAATTGGCACTGCGCACGGAAAGTTCGAGTTCTTCAACACTCCGGTAAAGATTTTCGTTAAATTGCGGCGCTTGCCGCTCGTCGTCTTTCTTGTCCGGCTTGGGTTCAGCCTTCTCATCAAAATTGATGAATATCGTTACCTGCTCCTTTAATATTTTAGCTGAATAGGCAACAGCATCTTCGGGGAGAATACTTCCATCTGTCCATACCTCCATGGTAAGCTTGTCATAATCGGTGCGCTGACCTATGCGTGCGTTGCCCACAGTATAATTGACTCGCTTAATGGGAGAATATACAGCATCAATGGGTATAGTGCCAGCCGGAGCATCCTCATCTTTATTCGCTTCGGCCAGAGAATACCCTTTACCGACCCTAACTTGCATCTCCATTTTAAAGGCCGCTTTTTCCGAAAGCGCTGCAATATGCTGCTTTGGATTCAGCACCTCACATTTTCCATCATCACTGACAATATCTCCGGCGGTAACTATCCTTTCACCGCTGGCCTCGATACGCACTATTTTGGGCTCAGGATCTGCAACTCTAAACCGTACTTCTTTCAAATTCAGGATAATCTCGGAGACATCTTCCAGAATGCCCGGGATAACACTGAATTCATGCATGACCGTATCGAATTTAACTGACACAATAGCGGCCCCGTGCAAAGAAGATAGAATAATCCTTCTCAAGCAATTGCCGATCGTGATCCCAAACCCTCTTTCAAGGGGTTCACATACAAATTTACCATAAGATGGATTGCTGCTTACCTGAACTTTTTCTGGCTTCATCAACTGCTGCCAGTTCATATACATAAGTTCCTCTGACGGCATTTTTTATCTCCTGATAATTTCAAGTTTCAGTTTTTGACCGCAAGCCGCGGTCGCCCGACCCTGGTTTGGATTGCCTAAGATGTTATTCTACTTAGAGTAAAGTTCGACGATGAGCTGTTCCTGCATCGGCATGGTGAGATCTTCCCGCAGCGGAAAACCCTTTATGACTCCCTTCAGGCCGTCTTTTTCGAGATCGAGCCACTGGGGAACCCCACGGCGAACCACCGCATCTAGTGAATCCTGAAGTGCCTGTATCTTTTTGCTTTTATCACGTACCTCTATGGTGTCGCCGATTTTAACCAAGAACGACGGGATGTCGACCCGTTTACCATTAACCAAAAAGTGTCTATGGCGAACAAACTGCCGGCCCTGGACACGCGAATTGGCAAACCCCAGCCGGTAGGCGACGTTATCTAGTCGACGCTCCAGCAAGACAAGCAGATTGGTACCGGTAATTCCGCGTTGCCTTTCCGCTCTATCAAAAAACAAATGGAACTGCTTCTCGGTAAGACCGTACATGCGTTTGACTTTCTGCTTTTCTCTCAGCTGGATGCCGTAATCCGAAGGTTTTCTTCCGCGACGTTCACCGTGCTGTCCCGGCGGATACCCCCGCCGATCAAAGGCACACTTATCTGAATAACAGCGATCTCCTTTGAGAAATAGTTTGAGATTTTCCCGCCGGCACTGCCGGCAAACGGAATCTGTATATCGTGCCAAGTTTTCCTCCCTATGGTTTAGTTGATTCGTTGACTGGTTAATTAATTTAATCAACCAATCAACCAAACTATACTCTGCGCCGCTTAGGCGGTCGGCAGCCGTTATGCGGAATCGGGGTAACATCTTTGATCATTACCACTTTAAAGCCGGTTGCCTGCAACGCTCGCAAAGCAGACTCGCGCCCCGGTCCGGGCCCCTTAACATAGACTTCCACACTTCTCATGCCATGTTCCATGGCTTTTTTGGCGGCGTCCTGAGCTGCCAGCTGAGCCGCAAACGGCGTGCTCTTGCGTGACCCCTTGAATCCCTGAACCCCCGCGCTGGACCATGCGACAACATTTCCCATCGAGTCGCTAATGGTTATAATAGTATTGTTAAATGTCGATTGAATGTGAACAACGCCGTTAGCGATGTTCTTTTTTACCTTTTTTTTGGTAACACGCGTCTTTTTAGCCATGAATTATTTCCCTAAAATGTATCTTTATTTTTTCGGGTACTAAATTATTATAAAATTAAGGAGGTCAAAATCGGATGAACTTCTTTCAAATCAATCCGAAATCCGCATTCCAAAATCCGAAATCGTTAATTACTACTTTTTCTTAATTCCGCCTTTTTTCTTAACGGCTGACCGTTTGGGTCCCTTGCGTGTACGCGCATTGGTACTAGTTCGCTGTCCTCTGACCGGCAGCGATTTGCGATGTCGAAGCCCCCGATAACATCCAAGATCCATCAACCGTTTGATGTTCATGGAAATCTCCGTACGCAGCTCACCCTCGACCGCAAAGTCATTGTCAATGGCTTTACGGATATTATTTATCTGCTCTTCAGTTAAATCATCGGTATTGGTGTTTGGATCAATATTAAGCCCGAAGAGTATACGCTGGGATGAAGTTTTGCCAATCCCGTAAATATAGGTCAAACCGATTTCTATTCGTTTTTTTCTGGGTAGATCAACTCCCGCAATTCTTGCCAAAACGTAGCCTCCTATCCTTGTCTCTGTTTGTGTCGCTTATTTTCGCAAACAACTCGGACAACCCCTTTTCTTTTTACTATTTTACATTTAGGGCACATCTTTTTGACGGATGCTCGAACCTTCATTTTTAGTAACTCCCCTTTTCGAATGACGAATGACGAATGTCGAATGAATAATTAAAACCCTTTAAAACAACTGTAGATTATTGCCGATTATCAATTGATCTACGATGTACGCTAAAATTGTTCAAAGTACTAAGAACCTACCATACAATGAGCCTAACTAATGTACTAAAATTAAAATCGAAAGAATTCCTCAATTCGTCATTCGTCATTATTTTGACCGGTAAGTTATTCTTCCACGAGATAAATCATATGGCGACAGCTCTACCGTCACTGTATCACCCGGCAAAATTTTAATAAAATGCATGCGCATTTTTCCGGAAATATGTGCCAACACCTGGTGTTTATTTTCCAGTTCAACCTTGAACATCGCATTCGGTAAAGTCTCAAGAACAATACCTTCTACTTTTATCGCCTCTTCTTTCGCCATCGATATCTCCCGTCTGGCAGTTTGAAAACGAATTGAACATCACTAACGGTCACAGCGTTAAGTTCAACTCATTCAGATATACGCAAACTTTCTACCTAAAATCGTCCCTTCATTTTGCCGCCGCCTTTTTTTAAGAAGCCCTCATAATGCCGGCTGATCATATGGGATTCCATTTGAGCAACAGTATCAATCGCCACTCCAACCACGATGAGCAGGGCGGTACCGCCAAAATAAAACGGAACATTGAATTTTGTTATAAGAATCGATGGCAGCACACAGACGGTCGATACATAAATAGCGCCACCAAGCGTAATACGGGTCAATACCTTATCAATATAATCTGCCGTGCGTTTTCCAGGCCGGATACCCGGAATATACCCGCCGGCTTTTTTCATATTGTCAGCCACGTCCACTGGATTAAAAGTGACCGCCGTATAGAAATAACAAAAGAAAAAAATAAACCCAACAAACAATAATTCATAGACGGCATTTCCCGGCTGCATGGCGGCTGTGGCACTTTGGATCCACTCAACCTTGACAAAGCTGCCGATGGTTGCCGGAAACATTATAATTGAGGACGCAAAAATCGGCGGAATAACACCGGAAGTATTTATTTTTAACGGCAGATGGGTACTCTGACCGCCGTACATTCTACGCCCAACTACTCGCTTGGCATATTGCACCGGAATTCGACGCTGCCCCTGTTCCACAAAAATAATAAACCCGACAACTGCAACCATCAAAACGACCAGGATTAAGATAGCGAATATCCCCATCTCCCCGGTCGACAGCAAACGCACAGTATTGACACTTGCGACCGGCAATCTAACAACGATACCGGCGAATATGATCAAAGATATACCATTGCCGACCCCCCGCTCGGTAATCTGCTCACCCAGCCACATAATAAAGGCAGTTCCTGCGGTCAGGGTAATAACGGTCATCAACCTAAAGGCCCACCCCGGCAACAAAACAATGGGGGATCCGTCTGGGGCGCTCATACTTTCGAGCCCGACGCTGATGCCGAATCCCTGGATAATGCTCAAAACGACTGTACCATAGCGGGTATATTGAGTAATTTTTTTTCTTCCCTGTTCGCCTTCCTTTTTTAATTGTTCAAGATGGGGGATAACAACCGTGAGAAGCTGCAGGATAATCGAAGCACTGATATAGGGCATAATGCCAAGGGCAAATACCGACAGCCTTTCAAAAGCTCCTCCGGAAAACATATTGAAAATTCCGAAAATCGTACCTTCTGCCTGCTTAAAAAAGGAAGAAAGCGCAATGCTGTCGATACCGGGGACCGGAACATGGACACCAATACGATAGACAATCAAAAGCGCCAGCGTAAAGAGAATCCTCTTTTTTAATTCAGGTATTTTAAATATGTTCTGGAAGCCGCCGCCAATCATTATATTACCTCTACTTTTCCACCAACCGCTTCGATCTTTTCTCTGGCACTTTTGCTGATCAGGTCTACTTTGACATCCAGGGAATGCTTAATTTCACCTTGCCCCAGTAGTTTTATCCCGTCCCGCTTGCCTTTAACAAGTCCCGCCTCAACGAGCGCCACCTCATCAACCACAGTGCCCTTGTCAAATCGCGCCAGGTCCCGAATATTTATAACAGCAATATTTTTCCCAAATATATTGGCAAATCCACGTTTGGGCAAACGGCGATGCAGCGGCATCTGACCGCCCTCATACCCGGGGCGAACCCCACCTCCGGAACGGGAGTTGTATCCCTTCGTTCCGCGGCCGGCAGTCTTTCCGCGACCCGACCCCACACCACGTCCGAGGCGTCTTGGGGCCTTGTGCGATCCTCGCGCCGGTGATAATTCATTTAGCTTCATCTATCTTCTCCTCAGCTTTTACCAAATGAGAGACGACATTGATCATTCCTCGTATGGCAGGCGTATCTTGCAGCTCGACGGTTCTGTTAAGCTTGGTCAATCCCATTCCTCGCAATACCTTGCGATGCTTCTCAGGCCGTCCGATCATACTTTTCACAAGCGTTATTTTTAACATTCCAGCCATATAGACTAGTTACCTTTCTGTTTTTCTTGTTTCTGGTCTCTTGCGTCTGGTTCGCTGCCAGCGACCAGTGACCGCTCTACAGATCATCAACACCAATGCCGCGCCTGGCAGCCACCTGCTCACGGCTTTCGAGCCGTTGAAGTCCCTGAATGGTCGCTTTAACCAGGTTATGCGGGTTATGCGATCCGAGACACTTGGTCAGAATATTTTTAACGCCGACCGCCTCCAGGACGGCTCGCACCGCACCGCCTGCAATTACGCCGGTTCCCTCAGCAGCAGGTTTTAACAAGACTCTGCCGGCGCCGAACCTTCCAATCACCTCATAAGGGATGGTACCCTCGAGAAGCGGCACGTTGACCATGCTCTTTTTTGCTTTTTCCATGCCTTTGCGGATGGCTTCAGGTACCTCACCGGCTTTGCCCAGGCCAAAACCGACAGAGCCGTCACCGTCGCCGACGACAACAATGGCGCTGAAACTGAAGCGGCGACCGCCTTTGACAACTTTTGCCACCCGATTAATATGAACCACTTTGTCTATTAATTGAACTTCATCGATATCTTGTTTAAACAAGAGCCTGTCTCCTTCGCTCCCCAAAAAAATAAAATGAAATCAACATGCGGCGCTAAAAAATCAAACCGGCTTCCCGGGCTGCTTCCGAAAGGAATTTAATGCGGCCGTGATATAAAAAGCCATTACGATCAAATACTACTTTTTTGATTCCCTTGCCAAGCGCCCTTTCGCCGACGAGCTTGCCGACAAATTTTGCCGCTTCAACTTTGTTTTCGAATTTGGGCCCACTTTTTGCCTCTGGATCCATGGTGGATGCAGCCGCCAGTGTACGGCCCACCGTATCATCGATTACCTGGGCGTATGTATGTCTTGCACTGCGGAATACGCTGAGCCTTGGTTGCTGAGGTGTCCCGTAGATTTTCTTTCTGACTCTCTTTTTTCTTTTTATACGAGCTTGCTGTCGAATATTCATAGAACCCATTTTTACTTCCCCATTCTACTTCGTGCCTGTCTTACCGGCTTTTCTTCGAATATGCTCCTCGGCATATTTGATGCCTTTACCTTTATAGGGCTCAGGCGGTCGAATTTTTCGAATAGCTGCCGCGGCTAAACCGATTTTCTGTTTATCGATCCCGGACAATATGATATTGTTATTTTTTGCAACGGCTGCATTTATTCCCTCAGGCAAATTAAAGCTAACAGGGTTCGAATATCCAACGTGAAGAACAATCTGTTTGCCGCTGAGCTCGGCGCGATATCCGATGCCGTTGATCTCCAGCTTACGTTCAAATCCCCGGTTGACGCCTGTAATCATGTTGGCAGCCAGACTTCGGGTAAGCCCCTGCAACGCCCGGCTGTTTCTGTCCTCTGACACCATGGTGACATTCATGACACCATCTTCAATCTTCAATCCAATCGCAGGATTTATGGCCTGGCTCAGCGTACCCTTTTCTCCTGTTACGGTCAGCAAGCTGTCCGCAAACGTTACTTTGGTTTTATCCGGTATCGGAACCGGTTTTTTGCCTACTCGAGACATGTGCTGCTCTCCTGTTGTTTAGTTGATTAGGTAAAAGATAACATCACTCAACCACTAAACTATGCAACCATTTTTCTATTCAACTATTAAACCAGTCAACTAATCAACCAGTCAACTATTGTCTACCAGACGTGACAGAGGATTTCACCGCCAACTTTTTCCTGACGTGCTTTTTTATCCGTCATAACCCCTTTTGAGGTCGATAGAATCGCAATGCCCAGGCCGTTGTAAACCGGCTTGATTTCCTTGCATCGCACGTAAATTCGCCTGCTGGGCTTGCTAACGCGTTTGAGCTCGTAAATTACATTGGATTGTCCGGCACCATATTTAAGATAAATCCGCAAAATTCCCTGTTTCCCATCTTTAAGGAATTTATAATTCCGGATGAAGCCTTCGCTTTTTAAAATTTTAGCCACTTCGATTTTTACTGTCGATCCAGGAACATCCACGCTGTTAAATTTTGCCTTGGCCGCGTTCCGGATGCGGGTTAACATATCAGCTATTGGATCACTAATCGCCATTGTTTTCTCCTAATTTCTGGCCGCTGGTTGCTGGCCTTTTGTGCCGCGTATGGATGGTTCTCAATCTTTAAGCTGCTTTTAAAATTTACGGAAATTCACTATATAATAGACAGAAAGTTCTAAGTAATATTTTCTCAGTTTAAAAAAAGATCCCCTAATATTGATACCAGTATTAAATATTGCTCTAAGGGGCTAGTTTCAAATGACCAACTGCCAGTTGCCAGTGACCGGCAGCCAGTGACCAGTTACCAGAAATCAGCCTACCAGCTTGATTTTACCACTCCGGGCAGCTTTCCTTTTGATGCAAAATCACGAAAGCAAATCCGACAGACACCGAACTTTCTTAAATACGCTCTGGGTCGGCCGCAAATCGGACATCGGTTGTAAGCTCTTACCTTAAATTTAGGTTTTTTCATCGCTTTATTTCTAAGCGCCGTTTTTGCCAAATCGTCCTCCTAATCTGAACCTTTAAACCCAGAACCCTATACTTTCTACCTTCAAACCTTTAAGCGGAATGGATTCTTATTTTTATTTTTTTAACCACGGATTTTTCACAGAGTTACACAGAATTATTAAACCGCCTGCGGCGGAAAGCTAAAAATTGCTTTTAATTATATTTCTTTTTCCGTGACTTTCCGTGTTCTTCCGTGGTATTTTTTTTATCTTGCGCCTTTAGCCCTGCGCCTTATACCCTGAACCTCTGAACCTTTGAACCCAGAACCTCAGTTCCTTAAAGGCATGCCTAACAACCGCAGGAGTTCCCTACCCTCTTCATCGGTTTTGGCACTTGTTACCACAGTAATGTTAAGCCCTTTGATTTTGTCAATTTTATCGAAATCAATCTCCGGGAATATGATTTGTTCTTTGATTCCCAGCGAATAATTTCCGCGGCCATCAAAGGCTTTATCTGATAAGCCCCTGAAATCACGGACTCGCGGAAGGGCGATGCCCACCAGTTTGTTAAAAAAGTCATACATGCGCTCACGCCGCAAGGTTACCATGCAGCCAATAGGCATCCCCTCCCTTAGCTTAAAGGCGGCAATAGATTTTTTGGCTCGCGTTATCACCGGATGCTGCCCGGCAATCATTTTAAGTTCCGCAGTGGCTGAATCCAGCAGCTTGATATTTTGAATCGCTTCGCCCAGACCCATGTTCAAGACTACCTTTTGCAGTTTGGGAACTTCCATGATGTTTTTATACTTAAAGGTCTCAATCAGTTTGGGGACTGCTTCTTTATAGTAAAACTCTTTTAATTGTGACATTCTGATCCTCCGACAAACGGTCCTATTTATCCAGCGCCTCGCCGCATTTTACACAGACACGAATCTTTTCCCCGTCCTCCAGCCTTTGCATTTTAACACGTGCGGGAGTAACACATTTGTTACACATCACCATGACATTGGACCATTGGATCGGCATTTCCTTTTCGATAATTCCGCCCTGTTTATTTTGGCTACTCGGTTTACTATGCCTTTTGACAACATTTATCTTCTCGACAAGAATGCGGCTTTTCTTGCGGTTGACTTTCAATACTTTCCCGATCTTACCCTTATCCTTGCCGGCGATGACTTTAACTTTATCATCTTTTTTTATTAAGCACTTATTCGCCATCATAAGCAGTATCTCCAAAAACCCTTTTCGAATGACGAACATTTGTCATTCGTCATTTGTCATTCGTCATTCGTCATTCGTCGTTCGTCATTCGTCGTTCACAGCACCTCCGGTGCCAGTGATATGATCTTCATAAACCGCTTGGCGCGCAGTTCCCTGGCCACAGGTCCGAAAATACGGGTACCGATGGGCTCACGGGCGGCATTAATCAAAACCGCAGAATTATCATCAAAACGTATATAAGATCCATCCGGACGTCTGATTTCTTTCTTGGTTCTCACAATCACGGCTTTGAGCACTTCGCCTTTTTTCACTTTAGCATTTGGTATGGCTTCTTTGACGGACACAACAATAATGTCCCCGATCGATGCATACCGTCTGCGGGAGCCGCCAAGAACTTTAATGCAGTAGAGCACCTTTGCCCCGGAGTTATCGGCCACGGTTAATCTCGTTTCTGCTTGAATCATTTTCTTTTTATCCCTTTAAAATCAAACAGCCTTTTCAACAATTTTAATTACCCGCCACCTTTTCGATTTGCTTAGCGGACGGGACTCATTGATCAGAACCCGGTCACCAATCTGACAATCATTGCTGCCGTCATGGGCAGCAAATTTGGTTCGTCTTCTAACATATTTGAGATACGTCTGATGTTTTACCAATCGCTCAACCAGCACGGTGACTGTTTTGTCCGCCTTGTTGCTGACAACCGTTCCGATCATTTGTCTTTTCATTCCTCGTTGTTTCATGGCAGCCACTATTCGTTATCTTTCTTTGGGTTTAAGGCAACTTCATGTATGATTGTTTTTAGCCTCGCAATATCGCGCTTTGTTTGTTTCATTCTCTGAGGATCTTCAAGCTGTCCGATTTCATGTTGAAATCGCAAATTAAAAAGCTCCTCTTTCAGATCAGAAACTTTCTGATGCATTTCCCCAAAGTTCAAGTCTCTAATCTCGCCGGTTTTCATGTGCTTTCGCTCCTCTCAACAAATTTTGTTTTCACCGAAATCTTATGGGCCGCAAGCCGGCATGCTTCCTGGGCCAACTCCTTGTCAACTCCCTGCATTTCATAAAGAATTCTGCCGGGACGTACGACAGCTTCCCATCCTTCCGGTGCGCCTTTGCCCTTACCCATTCTGACTTCGGCAGGTTTTTTCGTAAAGGGTTTGTCGGGAAAAATACGAATCCAAATACGTCCCCCTCTTTTGACGTGACGGGTCATTGCGATACGGGCGGCTTCGATCTGTTTAGCGTTTAACGCTCCGCATTCGACCGCCTGTAGACCGAATTCTCCAAAATTCAATGTATTGCCCCGGCGGGCGATACCCTTCATCCGGCCTTTTTGCTGCTTTCGGAATTTCACTTTTTTGGGGCTAAGCATAAAATTACTCCAGTTGCTTTAACGGTTATTCATGAAGCCGATGATTTTAATTGACGTCTAACGTCCTTGCGCCGTTATTAGGCCGGCGCCATTTCCATCTTATCCTTCTTTAATATTTCTCCTTTGAAAATAAAAACTTTGACGCCAATGATTCCGTAAGTGGTGCGCGCCTCGATAAAGCCGTAATCGATATCAGCTCTCAGCGTATGCAATGGCACGCGTCCTTCTAGATACCATTCGGTCCGCGCCATTTCAGCGCCTCCCAATCGTCCGGAGCAGATAATTTTTACCCCAAGGGCGCCAAAACGCATGGCAGATGTGACCCCCCGCTTCATCGCGCGCCGAAAGGCGACCCTTCTGACTATCTGCAAGGCCACATTTTCGGCCACCAGCTGGGCCTCTATTTCCGGTTTTCTGACCTCCTGGATATCGATGGAAATTTCGTGGGTGGTCATTTTTTCGAGTTCTTTTTTGAGTTGCGATATTTCGGCACCCTTTTTGCCGATCACAATACCGGGTCTTGAGGTGTAAATGCGCAACCGGACTCGTCGGGCTGATCGTTCGATTTCAATCCGGGAAATACCAGCGTGGTAAAGCTTCTTTTTAATGAAGGTGCGCAGCTTATGGTCTTCTATAATATATTGGGCATAGTTCTTTCCACCGAACCAGCGTGATTCCCAAGTTTTTACAATTCCCAATCTGATTCCTATTGGATTTACTTTCTGGCCCAAACTTTACCTCCTTTGCTAATCCTAATTCTCTTCAGCTAAGATGACTGTTATGTGGCTGGTTCGCTTTAAAATACGCGTCCCTCTGCCCCGCGCTCGTGCTTTCCAACGCTTCAGAGTAGGTCCCTGGTCGGCGGTGATGTTGCGAATAACAAGCAAATCGATATCAATATCCGCATTTTGATCCGCATTGGCAACGGCTGACCGGATAATCTTTTCCAGAATATTCGCCGATTTCTGGGGCATAAACTTAAGTTTTTGCAGCCCGCTTTCAACTGGCTGGCCCTTGATACCACCAATCACTTTGCGCACTTTGCTCGGCGAAATGCGAACATATTTTGATACGGCTCTGACCTCCATTGTCCTATCCCTTTATTTAAGTGTTCAGGTGTCCCTCCTACGCCCTCCGAAGCCCGGAGGGCGTAGGAGGGACACCCGAAACCTTGAAATCAATCAAATTCCAAAAGCCGAGGGCCCTGAAACTATCTCTTCAATTTTGACCGCTTATCCCCGGAGTGCCCGTAAAACGTTCGGGTCGGTGAAAATTCACCCAATTTATGGCCTACCATATTTTCAGAAACAAATACCGGTATAAATTTGCGGCCGTTGTGAACGGCCAATGTAATGCCAACCATTTCCGGCACAACGGTCGAACGTCGTGACCATGTTTTGATGACTCTACCGCTACGGGTTTCTTGGGCCATCAGCACCATGTTCATTAGCTTCGGTTCAATATATGGACCTTTTTTTAGCGATCTTGGCATAAATACCCTCACGTACTGGTTATTTGTTATTTTTTACTGCGTCTTTTAACGATCAGTCGATCGCTGCTTTTATTTTTGCGCGTCTTATATCCTTTGGTTGGCACCCCCCACGGACTGCAGGGATGACGCCCGCCGGAAGAACGACCTTCACCGCCCCCCATGGGATGATCAACCGGGTTCATGGCGACACCTCTGACCTTGGGTCGTCTTCCCAACCATCTTTTGCGCCCGGCTTTACCCAACTCAATTTTCTCATGGGGCACATTACCGAGCTGACCGACGGTGGCTCTACAATTGAGCAGGACCATCCGGACCTCGCCCGACGGCAGTCTGATCAAAGCATATCGATCTTCCTTCGCCATCAACTGGCCATAGGTTCCTGCACTTCTTACAATTTGTCCGCCTTTTCCCGCACGCAGTTCAATGTTATGAATCTGGGTGCCCAGGGGGATATTGCTCAGCGGTAAGGCATTGCCGGGCTTAATGTCGGCATCGGGACCCGATTCCACGATATCATTTACCTTAAGGTTAAGCGGCGCCAGGATATACCGCTTTTCGCCGTCAACATAGTGCAGCAACGCGATCCGGGTCGAACGGTTCGGATCATACTCAATTGAAGCCACTTTGGCCGGAATAGCGATTTTATCGCGCTTAAAATCAATGACCCGGTAATGTCGTTTATGACCCCCACCGCGGTGTCTGCAGGTTATGCGGCCTCTGGCATTACGACCGCCTGTTTTTTTTATGACTTTCAGCAGGCTTTTTTCCGGTTGGGTTGTCGTTATCTCCTCAAAAGAGGAGTAAGCTTGAAAGCGACGCCCCGGAGACGTCGGTTTTACTTTTCTAATCGCCATTTATTTGCTCCTATACACCTTCAAAAAAATCTATCCGCTCACCGGGCATCAGCTTGACAATCGCCTTTTTCCAATCGCGACGTTTACCGATGATCCGCCCTCTTTGCTTGGTTTTACCCTTCACCTGCATTGTTTTGACGGCGGCAACCCTGACGTTAAAAATAGATTCTATCGCCTGTTTGATTTCAATCCGGTTCGCCCGCCGGTCCACTTCGAAAGTCAACTGATTGTTCAGTTCTTTCTGAATACCCGTTTTTTCAGTGATTAAGGGTCTAATGACAGTCTCATGCGAAATCATGCTTGCAGCCTCCCCTCGATGTTCTTTACCGCAGGCTCCAGCAACACCAACGTCCGGTATTTTAGTATATCGTATACGTTCAGCCCTTCAAATCTGAGCACTTTAATATCCTGGACGTTTCTGGATGACAGTTCCAAATTTTCATTCTTTTCATCGGTGATGATCAAGGCACTGTTGAGATTAAGTGCCTCCAACACGTTGACAAACTCTTTGGTTTTAATCTCTTCGAGCTCAAACTGGTCCAAAACCATCAGCTCATTGGCATTCAATTTGCTGCTCAGCGCCATCTTTAAGGCCAGTTTTTTCACCTTTTTGGGAACTTGATATTTATAATTTCTCCCGTCAGGTCCGAAAACAACGCCTCCGCCTCGTAGCAAAGGAGCTTTGATATCACCACGACGCGCCCGGCCGGTGCCTTTCTGACGAAAAAGTTTTCTGCCACTGCCTCTGACATCGCTGCGATGTTTGACGGCGGCAGTACCCGATCGTCGGTTGGACAACTGCATGGTCACAACTTCATGCAAAATACGGGACTTGCCCGGTACGCTGAATACGTCATCGGCAAGTTCGATCTGCGAAATTTTCTTGCCATTTACATTTTGGACATCTAGCACCGGCATACGCTTCCTCATCCATTAGCTGGAATCCTCTTTTTCAGGATCCTCTAATCTTGTTTAAATTTTGGCTTATTGACGGCCATCAGACCGGATTCGGCCCCCGGTACTGCACCCTTTACCAGAATCACATTGTCTTCTGCACGGATATCAATGATCTCCAGATTGCGAACCGTTTTACGATCATTACCGTAATGACCCGGCATTTTTTTACCTTTGATAACCTTGGCCGGCCAGGCACTGCAGCCGATGGAGCCAGGTCGTCGGACATTTCTACTGCCATGCGTTACGGGTCCCCGATGAAATCCGTAACGTTTGATAACGCCCGCAAAACCGCGGCCCTTGGTGGTACCGACGACATCGACGCGATCGCCCACATTGAACATTTCAACGGTAATCTCCTGACCGAGGTTGTATTCCTCCGGATTTTTTACAAAGAATTCTTTCAAATACTGAAAGCATTGATCACCACTCTTTTTAAAATGACCCTGCAGCGGTTTGCTTACCCGAATTTTTTTCTTTTGGCCGAACCCCAACTGTAAAGCATCGTATCCGTCCGTGGCCCGGGTCTTTATTTGAGTCACCACACAGGGACCGGCTTCGATCACGGTAACCGGAACATAGCGTCCTTCGGAAGTGAAGAATCCGGTCATTCCCAATTTTTTTCCTAATAGTCCTCTACTCATAGCCCAACGTATCCCTTTTACACAGCAGTTATCATATCAGTGCCTCTGCCGAAGGCAGGGCTTTATTTCTCAATGGTCACGGGAACCAAGAATTTAAGGATTCGGAATCAATTTTAACTCGGCCGCCATTTCCCGTATCCTTAAATGAGGATGGCAAGCTATAGCTTTATTTCAACATCGACACCCGGTGATAGATCCAGTTTCATCAGTGCATCTACGGTTTGCTGAGTGGGCTCAAGAATGTCGAGCAGCCGTTTGTGTGTCCGCATTTCGAACTGTTCACGAGATTTTTTATCAATGTGAGGAGAACGCAAAACACAATATTTGTTGATGCGGGTCGGCAACGGTATCGGCCCAACTACTTTGGCACCGGTTTTCGCCGCCGTATCAACAATATCTGACGCTGATTGATCCAGTAGCTTGTGATCGTAAGCCTTGAGCCGGATCCTGATCTTGGTATTGGTTATCATTTTTTTCCGTCTTTCTTATTATTCAATAATCTCACTAACGACACCGGCGCCCACCGTGCGACCACCTTCGCGTACCGCAAAGCGGACTTCCTTCTCCATGGCGATCGGCGTTATCAACTGCGCTTCTATCGTTACATTGTCGCCGGGCATCACCATCTCTATGCCTTCCGGTAACGTTAATATCCCCGTCACATCCGTGGTGCGAAAATAAAACTGCGGCCGATAGCCACTGAAAAACGGCGTGTGACGACCGCCTTCCTCTTTGCTCAATATGTATACTTCCGCCTTAAACTTCGTGTGCGGCGTGATCGTGCCCGGTATCGCCACCACCTGACCGCGCTCTACCTCCTCGCGCTTGGTGCCGCGCAACAAAACCCCGATGTTATCGCCCGCCTGACCTTCATCCAACAGCTTGCGAAACATCTCAACTCCCGTGCACACCGTCTTTAACGTCGGCCGAATCCCCACGATCTCCACATCGTCGCCCACGTGAATGATGCCGCGCTCAACTCGACCCGTCACAACCGTCCCGCGACCCGATATGCTGAATACATCCTCAACCGGCATCAAAAACGGCTTGTCCACATCTCGCTTCGGCTCCGGGATAAACGAGTCGATCGCATCCATTAACTCAAATACGCACTTGGCCTCCTCGGAGTCCGCATCATCACTCTCCAACGCCTTTAACGCACTGCCCTGGATAATCGGTATGTCATCGCCCGGAAACTCATACTTGTCCAGCAACTCGCGCAACTCCAACTCCACCAGCTCGATGAGCTCCTCATCGTCTACCATGTCACACTTGTTTAAAAATACCACTATCTGCGGCACGCCCACCTGACGCGCCAACAATATATGCTCCCGCGTCTGGGGCATCGGACCATCATCGGCGCCCACTACCAATATCGCTCCGTCCATCTGCGCGGCTCCCGTAATCATGTTCTTGATATAGTCCGCATGGCCCGGACAGTCCACATGCGCATAGTGACGATTTGCCGTCTCATACTCCACGTGCGCGGTGGCAATCGTTATCCCGCGCTCCTTCTCCTCCGGTGCCTTGTCGATCTGATCAAAGGGCAAAACTTGGCCTTCGGCATCTTCCCGTCCTCCCCTGGTTTTTTGGATGTTACTTGTTTAAAATGGAGCCCACGACCGGGATCGAACCGGTGAACCTCTTCCTTACCAAGGAAGCGCTCTACCGACTGAGCTACGTGGGCCAATCAAATTGATCGTATTAATCGTAATGACTATTTAAGGAATTCTTTCAATCTTAATTTTTTAATAGCGGAGCGAAGCGACATCCTCAAATCGACAATTTTCAATCGTCAATATTCATTTATTTTGGTTCCCGCTCGCACGGCTCAGCTATTACTATATTTATCCGTTTCAAGAGACAATCGAGTTCTATTTCTGCTGGAGCGGGAGACGAGATTCGAACTCGCGACATCCAGCTTGGAAGGCTGAAGCTCTACCAACTGAGCTACTCCCGCTTACACGACTATTGGCATGATTCCCGACCTATAAAGAATTTTGCAGGAAGCCATGTAGTAACTATCGATCCCGATGCTATTGCCGAAATCTCCTACATACGCCTTATCTTCAGGCTGGTGGTGGGGGGAGGATTCGAACCTCCGTAGGCTTCGCCGACAGATTTACAGTCTGTTCCCTTTGGCCGCTCGGGAACCCCACCTTCTCGTTAGAGCCAGACTCGGTCCGATGCAGATTGGTCAAACAAACAGCGCCTTCCGCGTTAAACTGGAAAAACCCTGAAAATGATGCTTTAGGCTAATTTTTCGAAAATATATTCTGCAAGTTTGCTATCCGGACGAACCGAAAACCACATTCAAATATGGAGCCAGCGAAGGGACTCGAACCCCCGGCCTACTGATTACAAATCAGTTGCTCTACCAGCTGAGCTACGCTGGCCTCACAACTTAACATCTTAAAATTATTTTAAATGGGATTGATGCAATAAGAGGCAGACCCCCCATACTCAGAACAGACTTTTCTACCGATCTATAGATTAAATATCAAACTCAGAAATTCATCATTATTCTAATTAAAAAGTTGTTATATAGAATTAGACAATAAATTTCGCTAAAAATCATCTATTTTCTCTATTTCCCTTTAATTTAATCTAAATATCGAATGGAAGAGTTGATCGATTCAATATCTTGAAAAAGAGTGCCATTGACAAAGCGTCTTTACTTTAAGATAAATTTCTTTATAATTCAATAGGTTTTATAAAAAAAATTAAAAAATTCGACAAAAAATATCTATCGGCCAATAATAATGCCGGAGGTAACCACATCCCGGAGTTGAATCATAGTCTCAAACGGGGGATGAACCACCCAAAATATGTCCAGCGCTAGAACCGGGGATGTCGATAGATAGGCTAAAGTTTTAGGAATAATTGACGATATCACCTTTATAAATACGGTAAACCGATTGTTCAGTGAATCATAATAAGCATTATTTTTTAATTGAAAAGGGCAATAAGATCTATTGGCATAAAATTAGCATAACCCAATTAGGATCATAGAAATTTTACAGTTATTGCCTTTCATAATATAAATGACATATAAACCCTTGACAATTTTAGTTATATTTGTTTTATCAATAAATAGGAAATATTGTAAATGGAAAGTTACCGCCCGCTTCCGATATTGATACGACTGATAAAAAACCCTAAGGAACTGAACTGATGAATCTCCGTTACCTGTTTTTGCCGGCGTTGTTGTTTGTTTTGATTAGTGGTTGTGCGCATTTCTCCATGGACTCCTCAGGATCACCTGACTTGAATCTTCAAGAAGAAACCGATTCTTCTCCAGGCTCCGAGGCTTCCTCCACCAAGATCCTTCACGAAGGTCAGCTAATAGAACGACCAGACCTAAATACAGCCGACCTTTCTGCGAGCAAAGAACCAGAGCTGGATTCTGCTGTCGACCGTGACGAAGAAGCTGTTTCCAACCCAGGAACCGGTTCAGGCGACCTTGGTTTGGATCCCGTATCGACGCAAAAAATTCAAACGGATCTTGATGAGGCCCTCGAGTTATGTGAAGTATCTCAGGTCTACTGGCAAGAGGGTGAATTGGAAAACGCAGTCGAAGCGCTCGATCGGGCCTATGCCCTGATTTTAAACGTTAACACTTCCAACCGTCCCAAACTCATCCAGCAAAAAGAAGACCTGCGTTTTATGATCTCCAAACGCATTCTGGAGATATATGCTTCGCGCAATATTGTCGTAAACGGCAATCACAATGCGATTCCGATTGTGATCAACCGGCACGTTCAAGCCGAAATCGATCTTTTCACCAAAGGACGTGAAAGGCGGTTTTTTATCGAATCCTACCGACGTTCCGGCCGCTACCGGGATAAAATTGTCAACGCCTTGAAAGCAGCCGGCCTTCCGGAAGAATTGTCCTGGATTCCGTTAATCGAAAGCGGTTTTAAGGTCAATGCGCTTTCACGCGCACGGGCCCTTGGGCTGTGGCAATTCATTCCTTCGACCGGATACAAATTCGGCCTGCAACGCAACAAGTTCATCGATCAACGCATGGATCCGGAAAAATCGACCCGGGCCGCCATCGAATATCTCAAGGAACTGCACCGTATTTTTGGCGACTGGTCAACGGTCCTGGCCGCCTACAATTGTGGAGAAGGCAGAGTTCTGAAAGTTATCAGAAGCCAGAATGTCAACTACCTTGACAACTTCTGGGATCTCTATGAACGGCTGCCCCGGGAGACGGCCCGTTACGTTCCCAGGTTCCTGGCCACCCTTCACATCCTGAACAATCCCGAAAGCTACGGACTGGACATGGTTTCAGTCGATCTGCCGATGCAATACGAAACCGTCGCCGTCGACAAGCAGGTCCACTTAAGAAATGTTGCCAAATCAATCGGTGTCGACGAAAAGATTTTAAGGGGCCTCAATCCGGAACTTCGTTATCGAATATTGCCCGGAGATAACTATCGTCTCAGGATTCCGCCGGGCAGCAGTGACTTGCTGATGGCCGAAATTGACCAGATACCGGTATCCCATCCTCCCCAAAGAGCCTATGGCTACCACCGAGTCAGACACGGAGAAACGCTTTCCGTCATAGCACGAAAATACCGTACCAGTGTCAGGAGCATCATGCGGGCCAACAATTTACGCCGCTCCAATTATATTGTGGCCGGTAAGCGTTTAAAAATTCCGCAACGCGGTTACAGGAAACCCTCGGTTCGGAAGTTCCAAAGGTCTCCGAACGGCCAGGCGGTCATACATATCGTCAGAAAAGGGGATTCTTTGTACACCATTGCCAGAAAATATGGAACGACAACCAAAAAAATTCAGGAGCTTAACCATCTGGCAACCACAATATTGATCAAAGGGCAAACCCTGACGATTTTTCCCCGTAAAAATGACCCACCGGCAGTAAACGGTTTGACCACCTACGAGGTTCGGCCGGGTGACAGCCCCTTTCTAATCGCCCAGCGCCATCAGATGCCTCTGAATCGTCTGCTCTATTTAAACCGACTATATCCCGGCAGTAAGATTTTTCCGGGTCAGAAGCTCTATATCGAGTAGGAACAGAAGGTTCTGATTTCGGATTTGGGATTTCGGATTTCGGATCTTAATAAGGAAAGGGTCTTATCTTAAAGTTTTGCCAGTTTGTTGAGCACAACCATATAAAAAATTCCGATTGATATATAAATCTGTAATCTCACCAATTCGCTGGAACCAACGCGTCTGGTCTGAG
>JAFDDW010000208.1 GCA_019310665.1 Deltaproteobacteria bacterium | reverse complement strand
GAATGCCCAGACTGAATAACCTCACCCGGATCCGCCTGGGGCGGAGAACCAGGAACGATCAATTACGAAAACACGAAAAAAAGCCAAGAAAATTTTCGTGTTTTCGTGATAAAATCTCTGGATCATAAAATGCAAAAAAATCCCAATTAAGATTCTAAAATGACAAAATGCCTAATTAGTCAATCTTCATTCGTCATTCCAAAGCCCGGTTGACAGGCCGACGGCAAACTCCTATATTGCGCTGATTAATCGATCAACTGCACTTGAAATATTACCGGATCGATGACAGATCAGGAGGATGAATGCGGATTTTATCAGTGTATTACGGGCATGACGCCAGCTGCACCCTGCTTGAGGATGGCCAGCCGGTGGTCGTGCTTGAAAAAGAACGGTTAACGCGCACCAAGCACGATCAAGGCATGATGGACCTTGACGGCATCCTGGTGGACTATGGATGGGAGCCTGAAACCATCGATATGATTGTCATCAATCCCTGGGTCAGACCCACGCTGGATGGAAAGTGGTGGCAGTGGGAATTGCAGGGCGATACCTATCTAAAATATCCCGATTATATGCTGGACGGCTGGAAAGGTGCGCCCGAGGGACGCTACAGTCAACATCAAATTCGGTTGTTCGGCCGCTGGTATGACGGATATGCCGTCGACCACCATCTGGCACACGTTGCCGGTGCGCTGTTTGCATCGCCGTTTGAGGAAGCCGGAATATTAACCGCCGACGGCGGCGGCGATTACCGTATGTGTGCTCTGGCTTACGGCAGCGGCAACAAAATCCATGAAATCGAATACGGCTGGGGCCACGAATACAAGAAAATGCAGCTTAACATCGGATCGGTCTGGGCCTCCATCGGTGAATACAATTTCGGTATGAAACGTCTGGAGGGCGCCGGCAAACTGATGGGACTGGCCAGTTACGGCACCGCTCAGGATGAAATCGTTGCGGCCATAAAACAGTTGATGCTGTACCATCCGTTTGCCGCCTTTCCCAGTCACAAATTCGGCCGGCCGAACGATCTGTCCCTGAAACCGGAAGAAACTTTTGCCCAGGATGTCTGCACCTCCCTGCAGAAGGCCACCACGGATTATTATCATGAAGCCGCGCAACGTATGATAAATTGGAAGCCGGCTAAAAATCTGGTGATGACCGGCGGCTGTTCGATGAACTGCATTGCCAACACGGCTATTCACAAAAGCGGTTTTTTCGACGACACCTGGGTAGCCGCCCAGCCCCATGACGGCGGCCTGAGTCTTGGGGCAGCCCTGTTTGTCTGGCATCACGTTCTGGGCCACCCCTGCAAGCCTTCAGCTCTGAGTCCCTATCTGGGAACCGATGCCGGTGAGATCAGTGAGGAGTTTATTCCCGAAATTATTGATTTTCTCGAACAGGGCAACAGCGTCGGGTTGTGCTATGGCCGCGCGGAATCCGGGCCGCGAGCGCTTGGTCATCGCAGCATCCTTTTGGATCCACGACTGGCCGACGGCAAGGAGCGCCTCAACGACCACGTCAAACAGCGCGAATGGTACCGTCCCTTTGCCCCCATGGTGCTGGGCGACTGGGGAGTACCCAGCAAGTTTATGTCTTACATTGTCCCCACCGATGCCGAAGAAATCCCGGCCGTAACCCATGTCGACGGAACCAGCCGGCCTCAGATCGTCGGCCCGGGAGATGATCCCTTCATCGTTAAATTGCTGACCGCCTGGCAGGACAGGACCGGCTGCAACGTCCTGCTCAACACGTCATTCAACTGCCAGGAACCACTGGTGGACACGGTTGATCAGGCGCGTGCTACCTGGCAGAGAACCGGACTGGATGTTTTAGTTTCACCCAAGGGAATTGAAACTGATAAAACCGGCTGAGAAGCCTCCTTCGATTGCGGATTTTAGATTTCGGATTGCGGATTGAAAACATGGAGCCCCTTCACCAAAAGCTATTTTGTCAATTGCACACGGCCATCAGTACCCAAAAACCAGCAACCAGTACCCCGTATCAGGGCTCCGTCATTTAAACATGTAATTGACTGATGTTACGAAAATTACCTACTTAATGCAAATCATGAAAATCCCAAGCACCAAAAACCAAATCTCAAACAAATCCCAATGACCAATCCGCCTGCGGCGGACCAAACAAATGATTCGTCTACAGTTGTGCCCAATGGCATCATCACCGGCAGTCCTGGGTTTGCGAAGCGATGTGATACAACTGTGGGGAATGTTTTGGTCATTGAATATTGAAATTTGAGATTTACCCTTCGACTTGGCTCAGGATGGTGAGCTTGTCGAACCATTTGTAATTTGGTGCTTGAGATTTGGGGTTTTATTTTCTTATAAAACCTTCTGATGCCACTGGTTTAAAATTTACTTTGACGTTACCCTGCACCCCGCAACCCGCAACCCGTACCTCGCAACCCGCAACCCGCACCCCGCAACACGCACCCCGCACCCCGCAACCAGCACGTTTTTCCTTGACAGAATCGCCTTTTTCCATGTTAAAAGTCTCAATACGCGAAAACTGTTATGAATGCCTCTCTTACCGACATTGAAAGTGGTACCCAGGCAAATTTTGGCAAGCGTAGAGGAAATTAGTCCAATTTCATGTCCCAAAAAATTTTAAACCCAGATTACCGCCTTTTAGAACAGATCGAAGCTCAAGGGCCGTTTCAAGCGGCAGCATGTTTTCAATGCCGCAAATGCACCAACGGCTGCCCGGTTACCTTTGCCATGGATCTCTATCCGGACGATGTGATTCGCCTGGTAATTTTAGGGCAACAGGAAACGGTATTGGGTTGTCGAACGATTTGGGTTTGTGCGGCCTGTGAGACGTGTACCACGCGCTGTCCGAATGATGTCAAAATTGCAGAGCTGATGGACTGTCTCAAGGAAATGGCTGTTCAAGAGGGCGTTCCTTCCCCCCAACCGCAGATTTTAACGCTGCATGAAACATTCCTGAACAACATTAAAAAACGGGGACGGGTTTACGAAACAACCCTTTTGCCGGCCTATTTGCTCAAAAGCGGAAAACTTCTGGAAATGTGGAACTCCGGGACATGGCGCTATGATTTGAAACTGGGCCGTCAGATGTTTTCCAAAGGACGATTGCCTCTCCGGCCCCAATCAATCAAAGGAAAAAAAGAGGTCCGTAAAATACTTACCCGGCGAAAACAAGGGTGACGCCGGACCCGGAATGCAGGAATAAAAAACAACGCGTTCTAACTCCTAAAAAGGCAAATGACACAAATATACCAAATGGGAGCCCCCCCACCATGCAAGTAACCTATTATCCGGGCTGTTCGCTGCAGGGAACGGCAAGGGATTATGCCGAGTCGATACTCGGAATCTGTGCTTCCCTGGATATTCAACTGGCAGAAATTCCCGATTGGAATTGCTGCGGCGCAACTGCAGCCCACAGCATCGATCACCGGGCCAGTATTGAACTGGCGGGACGAACCCTGAATCTGGCTGCCAAATTGCCCCATGCGGACATGCTCGTTCCCTGCCCCATGTGTTTTAATCGATTAAAAACGGCCGCGAAGACACTTCTGGGAGACAACCCGCAACGATACGGAATTAAATTGGAAGGGCCTTTGCCCCAAATCCGGGACCTTGCTGATTTTATGGCCACCGAAAAGATGCTGGCAGCAACCGCAAAACAGGTAAAAAAACCACTCGCTGGGTTAAAAGTCGTCTGTTATTACGGCTGCATGGCCAGTCGGCCGCCTGAAATTACGGGAGCTAAAGACTTTGAAGACCCTCAGGCTTTGGATCGAATTGTCGAAAATCTTGGCGCTACGCCTATCCCCTGGCCTTTTAAAACCGACTGTTGCGGAGCGAGCCAGGTGCTTTCGCGCCTGGATATCGTCTCTCAACTAGTGGGCAAACTCTACGATATGGCCCAACGGGTCGGCGCTCAGGCCATTGTGGTTTCCTGTCAGATGTGTCAGGCGAATCTTGATATGTACCAGCAAAAGATCGAGGCCGATTGGGGCAGACGGTTTTCTTTACCGGTTTATTATTTCACCGAGCTGATCGGACTGGCATGTAATGTCAAGGGGGTGAAGGATTGGATGTCCCGTCATATAACGGATCCTTTTTCCCTTTTGCAGGAACTGGACCTATTGAATAACTGATGGACAAAGACCAACCAAACCAACATCTAGAAAAAATCGGATCGGTCGCCATTATCGGCAGCGGAATTGCAGGGATTCAAACCGCCCTGGATATCGCCAATTCAGGCTTCAAGGTGCATCTGGTTGAAGAAAGGCCGAATGTGGGCGGTGTCATGGCCCAGCTCGACAAGACCTTTCCCACCAACGATTGCTCTTCCTGTATGATTGGTCCTAAGCTGGCGGAATTGGCCAACCATCCCAATATTGAGATTCTGGCTTATACCGATGTCCTCGGTGTAGACGGGGAACCGGGCTGCTTTCAATTGACCCTTAAAAAGAAGGCGCGGGCAGTAGATCCGGAAAAGTGTGTGGCCTGCAACATTTGCGCTGAAAAGTGCCCCAGCAAAGTATTGGATCCCTTCAATTTAGAATTAAACCAGCGTAAGGCCATCTATATCCCCTATCCTCAGGCGGTTCCCCTGGTATATACCATTGATAAAGAGAGCTGCCGCTATTTCACAAAGGGAAAATGCCGCATTTGCGAAAAAGTTTGTAAAAATAAGGCCATCTCTTTTGATCAGAAAGATGAAATCGTCAGGCTGGATACAGGGGCCGTGATTCTGGCCGGAGGATTTGAGCCTTTTGATGCGCGTATAAAAGGGGAATATGGTTACGGACGCTGGCCCAATGTGATCACCAGTCTGGAATACGAACGAATTCTTTCGGCGGCCGGTCCATTTCAAGGCCATATTCAACGCCTTTCAGACGGCACTTCCCCCCGCCGCATTGCCTGGATTCAGTGTGTCGGTTCGCGGGACAGCCATATCGGTCAGGAGTATTGTTCCGCCGTTTGCTGCATGTCCGCCACCAAGCAAGCCATGATCACCCGGGAGCATGCCAACGACATCGACACGACCATTTTTTTTATCGATATCAGGGCCCAAGGCAA
>JAFDDW010000207.1 GCA_019310665.1 Deltaproteobacteria bacterium | reverse complement strand
CAACTTAATCAACTTAATCAACTTAATCAACTATATATACCCGCAACTCGAAAAGGGGATTTTTATGACATCCTATTTAGCCCTTACATCCGAGCAGGTGAAAAAGGCGGTTGAAGCCGTAAAAAAAAGCAAACCCGTTTATGCCGAAATACTTGACTTTTACGGCGGGGTTTTTGATGCCCAGGAAGCTTGCAAAGGCCGTATTCACCTTGAACCTCTCCAACTCTCCGAAGAGTTGCAAAACACCAAGGCACGCGAAAAGCTGCCGCTTATTGAGATTGAAGAGTTTATTTATGATGATAACGAATCCGCAAATCTGTTTCTGAGCCTGTGTCATCTTGCCGCTGAGGCTAATCCAAAGTTGTCTGCTGCAGCAGAGATCATCTTAAATGCTGTCGAAACGACTATAAAACCTGGCACCCTTTTTTCAGGCCTTCTCAATGGCAATGAAGCTTTATTTGAAAATATTGCTAATGAACTAGAGATTGAAAAACCGGTGCTTGGTTTTTTTACTTACAACGGCATAAAACCTTCCCTTTGCGCAGGTGCCGACCAGCTTGCGGTATATTTGAACCAAAACGAACCCTGGTTGCAGGGATATTGCCCTATTTGCGGCAATGCACCAATCCTCTCTATACTTGAAGACGAAGGGCGGCGGAAATTGGTTTGCAGTTTCTGCTGGCATTTATGGTCTGCAAAACGGGTTCATTGTCCCTATTGTGACAGTTCCCAAAACAAAGATCTGCATTATTTTTACAGTGACGAAGAAAAGCATGTCAGAGTAGATCTGTGTGACCGGTGCAAGAAATATATTAAAACCCTCGACACAAGAAAAGTAGACAGACTGATTTATCCGCCGCTGGAACAAATATCAACCCTGCACCTTGACATTAAAGCACAGGAGATGGGATTCGAACCCGGAATTAAGCTTTTCATGCAGGTATAGAAATTGTCCGTTCCGGGTTCAGTGGTTCCCCCCTTCGCCTTCCAGGCTACGGAGGGCAGGCAGGGTTCGGGGTTAACATCAAATCTGAACATGTTCGTTATTGGTTATTTGTTTTTTCCGGTTTATCCGGGTTAGGATGTGGGAGCGGCTTTTAGCCGCGATAGAAACTGCCGGGCTGATAGCCTGTCGTGGCTAAAAGCCACTCCCACAGGGATGTTCCTGCATAAATTGCTTATAAATCAAAGCTTGGGAAAAAATATTTCTTTCAAATGTTATTTTTGAATAAACGCTCATTCTATGGTTTTCTCCTAACGGTTTCCATTTTTTTTATCCTATTTCCGCTTGATACAGAAGCGACAGGGTCGAATGCGCCGGAAGGTAAGGTTGTCGAGGTTCGGACAGCCTGGTCAGTGGATCGTGCGCGTCCCGGCGATGCGATTATCCTGGCGATAGTCGCCGACATCAAAAAAGGCTTTCACCTCAATGCCAATGCGCAACAGGTTAAGTCGTTTGAAAATTTCAGACCCTATCCTACAAAAGTAACGGTTGCCGATGTCAGTGGCGATATAACCATAGAATCTCCACGCTACCCGAAGGCTGTCCCGATCAAGGTAGAATATGCCGCCGGGGATTTGATGTCCTTTGAAGGGCAAACCGTCATTTATCTGCCGATCAAGCTGGAAGAAACGATAAAGCCGGGAAGCCTGGGGCTCAAGCTGGTGTTTGAATACCAGGCTTGCTCAGACACCTACTGCTTGTTCCCCGCAAAGATCAAATTTGAAGGATCCCTTACGGTTGTTGAATCCGGGACCGGTGTGTCAAAAATAAATGAAGAATTGTTTGTCGGGTTCGATCAAGGTTCGACGGCAAGCACCTCCCGGGAAGTAAATTTCGACCTGTTCGGCTGGACCTTTGCGATAGACGTGTCATCGGAATTCGGAATGATCCTGTTACTGATTACCGCAGGACTGGGCGGTATGCTCCTCAACTTGACCCCCTGCGTGTTGCCGCTGATTCCCATTAAAATCATCAGTCTGTCCCATGTCGCCCAAAACCGCAAACAGTGCTTCATGCTGGGGTTGGCGATGTTTGGGGGAGTTTTGGTCTTCTGGCTGGTCATCGGTGTTTTAATTGCTCTGGTCAGTGATTTTAGCGCCACCAACCAGCTTTTTCAATACCCGGCATTTACTATTCTGATAGGTGCTATTATCGGAAGTATGGCCAGCGGCATGTTCGGTCTCTTTAGCGTGCGTTTGCCTAATTTTATCTATATGTTAAACCCGGAGCAGGACACGCTTCACGGTTCTTTCGGTTTGGGAATACTTGCGGCGATTCTGTCAACCCCCTGCACAGCACCGTTTATGGGTGCAGCCGCTGCCTGGGCATCAACCCAGGCACCGGCGACAACCTTGGCGGCCTTTGCCGCCATCGGAATCGGGATGGCCCTCCCCTATCTGGTGCTCTCCGCCTCACCGGCCTGGGTTGAAAAAATGCCCAAAACCGGGCCGGCCAGTGAGTTGATCAAGCAGGTCATGGGATTGTTCATGCTGGCCGCAGCAGTATATTTTATCGGGATTGGTGTGGCCGCGCTGTTTTCCAAACCGCCGAATCCGCCAACCAAACTCTACTGGTGGCCGGTGATGTTTTTCTGCATCGCTGCCGGCGGCTGGCTGGCCTATCGAACTCTTCAGATCACTGCCAGAGTTAAGCTGAAAGCATTTTATGCCGGCATCGGTGTAATTATAATGGCCCTGTCGGCCTGGGGAGCCGTTCAACTGACCGACCCGGGTCCTGTTGACTGGGTGTACTACACCCCACAGCGCTTTTTAGAAGCATCTGACGACAAAAAAGTTGTCGTTATGGTCTTTACCGCTGAATGGTGTCTAAACTGCAAGGCGCTGGAGCAAGGGGTATTTAAAGATTCAAAGATTGTCACGCTTTTCGCAACAGAAGACATTGTGCCGATGAAGGTAGATATTACCGGTAATAACCCGGCCGGAAAGGCCAAGCTCAAAGAGGTTGGAACTCTGACAATCCCGCTGTTGGTAATCTATTCTCCCGTTGGAAAACAGGTTTTTAAAAGTGACTTTTACACCGCCGACCAGGTATACGAAGCCGTAACTAAGGCCCTGGAGGGTTCCGGATCTTCTTTCTGAGGTTTGTGTTCGGTGCTGGATGTTATAGTGCATAGAGCATAGCGCATGGCGCATAGCGTAAAGGCCGATAATTCCGAGATTGCTGAGGAATTCAACGCTTTGCCTATGCGCCATGCGTTTCCATTCCGAAATCCGAAATCCCAAATCCGAAATCGAATAATTCCGACTTCCGCATTCCGTTATCCCTTGTGTTCATACACATGAACATCGCGCTGCGGAAAGGGGATACTGATCCCTTCAGCATCAAACTGCTTTTTGACCTTCTCGGTGGTGTCATAATAAAATGGCCAGTAGTCTCCGCCGTTGGTCCAGGCCCGTACCGTAAAATTCACACTGCTGTCGGCCAGTTCTGAAACGGCCACCATCGGCGCGGGATCTTTCAAAACGCGCTCATCCTGATCGATGATGCGCTCAATCACCTGGCGGGCTTTATCGATATCATCCCCATAGCCGATGCCGAAAACAAAATCCACCCGCCGGGTAGCCTTCATGGTGTAATTGGTGATATTGTCACCCATTATTTTTGAGTTGGGCACGATAATGGTTTTATTATCCGGGGTTTTAAGCTGGGTTGAAAAAATTTGCACCTCCTCAACGGTGCCGGCCACGCCCGCCCCTTCAATATAATGGCCAACCTTAAATGGTTTAAATATAATCATGAGAACGCCGGCCGCAAAATTTCCCAGTGAACCTTGCAGCGCCAAACCGATTGCCAGACCGGCAGCAGCCAAAACGGCGATGAAAGATGCGGTTTGAATACCCAGCTGATTTAAGGTGGCGATGATCACAAAAGCCAGCAGCGCCACATAGCTCAAGTTACCTACAAATGATACCAGAGTTTCATCCGTTTTGCTTTTCTTCATCACCCGTCTGATAAGATTAGAAACGCCCCTTGCCACCCAGCGTCCCACAATGAAAATAATGATGGCGGCGACAACCTTCATTCCGTAGATCGTCAGCAATTCATAAACTTTTCCCAAAAGATTTGAAAAATCCATTCGATGCCCCCCTTTGCCTTGAAAAGAAATTAATACCTGAATCTTGCAAAATCCAGGTAATATGTCTACTCAGGATGAACAGTTAAAGTCAGGAAACGATTATTTCTATATATTTTGGTTTTCAGGGGACTTTTACTTTTTTCAAAGGTTTGTAGAAAAAATGGTGGATCTTCAACAACCCGGCCTTCTACCTCCACAATTATATCCCCTGCCATTAGCCCGTCCATCGCGGCCTGGCTCCCCTTGCGCACGCCTGAAACCATGACCCCTTTCCCGGGTTCAAACGACAGGTACTTCGCCAGATCCGGGGTGAGTTCTTGCAGGGAAAGGCCGTAGGATTCTTCCATATCCGTCTGGGATTCCAGAGGCAGGGACATCTTTTCGAACAAGGCGCGGGATACATAAATGGGCGCATTGAACTTCAGGGCCATGACGAGGGAGTCGCTGGGTCTGGCATCTATTTCAACAAGGTTTTCTCCTTTTTGCAAAAAGACTGTTGCATAATAGATGTTATCCTTGGAATGGGTGATGACGATATGATGAATCGCGCCATCGGCTTTTTGGATAATTTTTTCGAGCAAATCGTGAGTGAGCGGACGGGGATTTTCGACCCCTTCAAGTTCGGAGTAAATCGCACGGGCCTCGAGAATGCCAATCCATATAAAAAGGGCACGTTTTTCACCCGGATCGGCTAGTGTAACCACAGGTTGCCGGCTCGACGGATCGACCACCAGCTGGTAGACGGTTACCCGGATAAGTTCTTTCTTCTCCGGAACGGGTTGAGCCGCCTGCTTAACAGTCGACTCTGCCGCGCAACCGGTCGCAGCCAGGAGCCAGAGACCTATAAAGGCTATAACTATGTTTTTTTTCTTCAGTGACATTAGTGCCTTAGAAATTATATTTGTGCATTTTATGGCAAGATCTTTTTGTGGAAAAATCAAGTTATCCAAAGAAATGCCTAAAATGCCTAAATTGCACTAAAGTGCCTAA
>JAFDDW010000206.1 GCA_019310665.1 Deltaproteobacteria bacterium | reverse complement strand
ATCAATGAATGCAAAAGCTCTGAGGTCTATCATCTTGGTAAGTCCTATCCCGGATAAACCGGAAAATGCCTAAAATGCACTAAAATGCCTAAATTGCCTAAAATTAATGTATTCTGTCTATCTTAAAAAAGCCTCGGTAAATGGAAATTGGACAATAGTTAATTCGCTGTGGATTAAGTCTTTCGGTATAAAATCGACAGAATCATTCCTTTCAAATGCTTTTCAGCCATTCCCTCTTGTTGGGACAAACTGCGGTCACGGTGGTACAGGCCGCATTTCCCTGGCAGGAACACTCGTTGCCGGAATCTTTGTGAAGACGTCCATAGCAAAAGTCGTGTATCGGAATCGAGGTTTTACAATCCAGTATCAGTTCTGAAATCAAACGGCCGATTACCGGTGCCAGGCCGAAACCATGCCCGCAAAACCCGGTGGTAAAGACAAAGCCGGGAACCTCTTCGGTAAACCCCAGCACCGGGATTGCATCCGACATCTGGGCGATGAGACCCGACCACATCCGAATCACGTTGAGGTCTTTAAGTACCGGAAAGAAATCAATGACCATCCGAGAAATTGTCGGGCCGATATAATGGAAAGAAGGCTTGCCTTCGCGGTAGATGAATTGTTCGGTACCGACGAAACCGCCCCAGAAAAAAGAACCGTGCGCTGTTTGTCGTCCGTAAAACAGTCCCTTGGCATGTCCGACCATCTGGTTAAAGAGCGGCGGGTAGGCTTCGGTGATCATAGCCTCGGAAAAGATCGGCCGCATGGGCAGGTCTAATCCCACCATGTTGGCCACCTTGCGGCCGGCAACTCCGGCGGCGTCAACCACCAGATCGGTTTCGAAGATATTTTTATCGGTTACAACGGCGGTGACCCTGCCTTTTTGCATGTCCGTCAGTCGGGCAATAGCTGGCACCGATAACCTTTTGGCCCACATGTGGGTTGATCTCCAGCAGCTGCCGGCGGTCAAGCATTTTCAGTTCCAGCCCCACTTTTTTTTGATTCTCGACAGCCTGGCGCATAACCTCCAGCTCTTCTTCGGAGGTGCAGAGCCTGAGGTTTCCTTCCTGCACATATTCAACGTCCATTTCCAGTTCTTCGTGGAGATGGCCATACATCCGGATGCTTTCCATGGCCAGGGGCATCTCTTTGAGGTTACGGGCCGACTGGCGCACGCCGCCGCCATTGCTGCCGGAAGCCTCGCTGCCGATATCTGATTTTTCAATGACGACCGGCTTTAAACCTTCCTTGGCCAGATTGTAGGCGATGGCGCATCCCATCACGCCGCCGCCGATGATGACTGCATCTGCTTTGTCGGACATTAAAATACCTCACCAGCTTTTTGGTAATATCTTCTCATTTAATGCTCTCGACTTAGATTTTTGGTTTCAGCAGGCAAATTTAGGAATTGCGAATTCAGGAATTTAGGAATTGAAGGTATGCTGTCATTCTAATTCCTAAATCCCTAAATTCCTTAATTCCTCAATTATTGAATCCTGACACCTGACACCTGAAACCTTCTTTTTCGTCAACTATTCGCAAAAACCTCCAACCGCAGCGGCCTCACCGGTCCTCTGGCGGTGGTGGGATCGATATCCGCCGCGGCGAGGCCAAGTTCTTCGGTGAGTATCCGCGCTACCAGCTGCTGGCAGGTCTGACCCTGGCACAGGCCCATACCGGCTCTTGTGATGCGTTTGATGCCGTTTAAGGTCTGAATGCCGTTACGGATAGCATCCTTAATTTCGCCCCGGGTGATTTCTTCACATCGACAGATAACCAGGTCATCGGTATCGGTTGATTCATCTTTTTTTTTGACCGCTGTATCGGATTTTTTTGAATCTTCTTTTTCTGCTTCCCCGCCTTTTAGCTGTTTGAAGCGTTTAATAATCCGGTCGACGATTTCTTCAAGTTCTTCCTCAGTGATTTCAGCGGAATTTTCAAACTGCGGATCCGATTTCGGTTTTTCGGCTGAGGGACCTGGCTGCTTTTTTCGGTTGGCTTTGGACGCAGATGTTTCGCCAGAAGCTGCCAGGCCGGGGGCGACAGTTTTGATCTGGATTTGATGCTCTTTGATCAGATCGGCAGCCGCCGAAGAGATACGTGCTCCTTCGGGAATTTCGATTTCCTTTTTGCCTGATCTCACAATACTGAGAACTTGTTCAGCGAATATGAAAGCCGGTGCCATTTTGGTTCTCCCTAAAAATAAATGCCTAAAATGCCTAAATTGCCTAAAATTAGGGTATGCTGTCTATTTGTTTCGTTTAGATGGATAATATAGTTGAGTAAGTTGATTAAGGTGATTAGTTGATTAGGAAATAAGGATTAGATCTGATTTTATTAAACCCAATAAACCCAATCAACCCAGTCAACTCAATGAACCCAATCAACCCAGTCAACTCAATGAACCCAATCAACTCAATAAACCCAATGAACCCAATCAACTCAATCAACTTTTCTTCGTCTTTTTGGGTGCTGCTGGTTGTTGCGATTTCTTCTTTTCAGGCCCCGTTTTGACTTCAAAACCTGAAGGTATCATCGCATCAATATCATCGTGCGGTCTGGGTATCACATGGGATGAAACCAGTATGCCCACCCGCTTGCAGGCCGCTGCACCGGCATCCACGGCCGCTTTGACCGCTCCGACATCACCGGCAACCATGACCGCCACCAGACCGCCTTTGACTTTCTGGCGCCCCAGGAACTTAACTCTGGCTGCTTTAACCATGGCATCCGCCGCTTCAATGGCTCCAATCAATCCCCTGGTTTCAATCAGTCCTAATGCTTGCTGCATGATAATTCTCCGAATTGAGGTTTAGCTCTCAGTTTAATCACTGCTTCCGTCCCTTCAACTCATTCAGTGTTGTAACGATTTTTTCAGCCGCCGCCTGGACTTCAGATTCGGTGCCGGCCAAATAAATGCGGCCGGCAGCTCCGAAAAAACGTATGTCGACCAGCCGGACATCGCAGTGTTTTTCTGCCTCGTTGGCGGCAATGGAAGAGTAAGCGGCCGGCGTGACCTCCAGTAAATAGACGTCGTCGCCACCCAATATCAGCATGCCCTTGCTGTTACGATTGATGATGACGGCCTGGTAAGGATCTATTTTATTAATGATACTGGCCGACAGGATGCTGGGTGCCATGCGATCTTCTTCTTTGAGGCCAAGTTCTTCCAGAATCATCTGCCCGGCATGCAAGATCTCTTCGCGTTCAAAGGAGTGAATCTCCATCATACCGTAACGTCTTTCCACTATCATTTCGCCCGGTTTTGAATTGGTGACCTTGAGGGAGATATCGGCCAGACGATTAATTTCAACACCCGGCAAAACCTCGACAAAAAGCGATGCCATCCCCTCCACCGCTAAAAACCCCCGGCAGGAGCTGGAAAATAAGGACGCAAACTGCGGTTGCATGCGATCTATATGACAGTAGGCTCTTAGCTCGGCCATTCTTTAATCTCCTCAGTAGTTCGTTGATCCATCATTAATGGTCCAAGTGTTAGTGAAAATCTTAATTAATTCTTCTGTTTCTTCATCTTTTCCTATTCAACATTCGATGTTGGACGTTCGACCTGCCCGCAATGCCTTGAAACCGGTGTGAGACCATTTAACCATTTTTTTTATATATCCATGTTTACACCAACCCATCGCACTATGCATGGCAGGAGGGTGTTCATCCTTTCAGTGTTCGATGTTAATTTGTGCCTGCCCGGACAATTCTAATTGCATATTCCCTGGCCTGATCTCTGGCCAAAGGGGTGATGAGTCCACCGGGGGCCAGCGTAATCACATCTTGATTATTATCTGCGGCCATCCGGATATCTTTGGCAGTAATCAGCGTACGACCAGGTGCTGTCTGATTATCGGACTCTTTTTTAGTTTCGGAAGGGACAGATTTATTGCTGCCGGTCATAATTTTTTGAAAGGTCGCGGCCAGTTGATTTGTTTTACAGAAGATCATACCGAAACTTTCCAGTTTGGCCAGTATCCGTTTAATCTCATCTTGTATCCCTTTGTTAGAAAGGGTATTGAGCAAAGTGAAGCCATCGTTGGTGGCCAGGACCGGTTTGTCCTGGATCAGTGCTGACAGCACGATGGTGCTTTCCTGGTCATCGCCGATCAGGCGCGCCACTTTAGCGGCTGTCTTAAAGCAGAACGTCGGTAAAACCAGGATATCCGCTTTTTGCAGGGCTTTTTCGAGCCCTTCCGGTTTAACAGTATCGAGAATGCACCGGCTGCCGGCTTTTTCTCTGACATCCTCACCGCATACCCAGGAGCGCGCAGAATTCACCGTAAATATACTGGATCTGGCAGCAATGGCTTCAATTAACCGGACCTGTTCCAGGGACCCCCGGATGGAAGACGTTCAGTACTGCCGGTGTTGACCGGTCACGTTGGATGCGATTTGGAACCGCTTTTCCGGTCGGGCGGTTCAGCAATCCTTTTTCCTGCAGAACTTCCCGCACCATTTTGCTGATCACCTCTTTTTGCATAGCGACTGTTCCTTGTTGGCAAAGCAGGTCATCGCCTTAAACCTTGATACTATTACTTTCCATTTGAATAAATAATGCATAGTTATGAGTTAATAGTTATTTGTTATCAGTTATTTGAACTTGTAAAATGCATTATTCTATCATTCTATTACTAGTAAAATATGAAAACGGGATTAATTACCCCCTAAACTATGGGCCAATCACCAATAGCTTTTAATCCCCATTAATTGCAGCTTAACTGTGGCCCCCGTTTTCATCCAGACACGAAAGGGCAATCCCCAGTGGTGTCGTGAACTGGGGAAATTCAGGTCGAAAGGTCTTAATGCTCAAGGCTTTTTGAACAATCTCGGTAAAGCCTTCCAGTTCGCAGGTTCCACCCACCAGACAGACTTCGGTTAAATCATTAAATTGCTGCAGGCAGGCGTCCACGATACTGGCTATCTTTTCGATTACCGGCCGCACGATCGGAAGTATCTCATGACTTTTTTGATGGTCGATCTTTACTTCTTCAGCTTCCTCATAGCTGATTTTGTAGTTGCCGGCCAATACCAACGACAGGTGCACACCGCCGGTGGCTTCATCGTCCGCAAAAACAATCTTGCCGTCTTTGATCACCGCGATTCCCGTTGTTCCGACCCCCACATCCACAATGGCCCCGTTTTCCAGTTTCAGAATCTGATTGGCCGCTGTGGGTTCGTCTAAAACATTTAAAACTTCCAATCCCACACCTTCTAAAATGTAGCGGGTGGCATCGATGTTGGCGTACTCCGTTTGCGGCGGATAGGAGGTAGCCCCTTTTTCAATCGGAAGCTGACTGGCCGCCCGCATTTCCTTAATCATTTCGCTGACAATATTTTGGGCGCCGGCATAATCCACGATCAAACCGCTGCGAACCACCTTAGCCCTTCGCATTCTGGCGGCGCGGGGTTTACCGGTTTCATCTATTATTATCGTTATGGCTTTATAAGTTCCCAGATCAACCCCGGCATACAACTGCCGGGCGTCGGAAAAATTCCAGTTTTCCGGTTGATTAACAAGCTTGTCTAAATCTAATCCGGGAGTCGTCATAAAATACACCGGCCTAAGTCCCGACTGGGAGAGGGGATGACCACGTGACTCAATATCAGTCCGGTACCGCGCAACACATCAATGCCGGCCTCGACCGCTGAATTTATCGATGAAACATCACCGGTCAGGTAAAGGAATGATTTACCGCCCAGACCCGTTGCACATCGAATCTCAATGATGTCCACATCGGCTGCTTTAACAGCGGCATCGGCGGCCATGATGGAAGAGGCCACCGAGAAGGTTTCGATGACGGCCAGGGAATCGATGTCCTGAATCCGGGTAGTGGCTGTCAGCGCCGGAAATACAGAAGAATGAACGTTGGGGATAACAAAATCATCCACCAGAAATTCCCCGGCATTCTCTTTGCCGACTTCCGAGGCGCGCTCCACCGAATCCACATCACCGGATACCAGTACCATATATTTACCGGCACAAATCGGTTGGGCCATGACAAGATCGACATCGGCGGTTTTTAACATCTCATCGGCCGTCTGCACCCCTTTGGCGATGCTGTTGAGTTCGATCATGGCGATGGCTTTAAGTTCCATTTTCCTTTCCTATCCCGGGCTGGCGGGATTTAGCTAGTTAATTCTCTGAAATAAGATTAACTATGCTCGAAGAAATGCCTAAAGTTTAAAATGCCTAAATTGCCTAAAGTTAAGGTCCGCCTCCGGCGGATCCATTTTATATATAGGTCAAGTCGAAAACGTTTCCTCAATTTTATCTTGTTATTGCCAACTTACATTCTCGTTCATTGCTTTATGACAACTTTGTCACTCACCGACTCCACGACGCCATCGATGCTGGTATGAACCCTTGCGCCCAGGGCGCCTTCCGGAATTTCACCGATCAGGTCCCCTTTTTTCACGCGATCTCCGGCCTTGATCACCGGCAGCGCCGGCCCTCCCAAATGCTGCTGCAACGGGATGCTGACTTTCTTTACCTGGATTTTGCCCTCATAAAACGGTGGATGGGTATCGTAATTAGCCACCGCAAGTCTCTCCATCAGACGCTTGATCGGAATTTTACGTGTATCGTTAAAAATTGATACCTGATAGGTTTCACGCTTGGGTTCTCGTTTGATGCCGTCTTTGAGCAGTTTCTGCTTGACGGCGGCGTTAATCTCCCGCGGGGAGAGCATCATGGGACAGGCGAATTTTTCGCAGACCCCGCATTCCGAGCAAATCAGCGCATCTTCCAGGACCTCGCCGGTCATTCCCGGATTATAGGCCAGATGCCTCATGATCTTGTGTGGCTCCAGGGCATGTCCGATCAGATAGCGCGGACAAAGATCCGTACACCGTGAGCACTGGGTGCAGGCTGATTTGGCGATAAATCGCATCTGGTCCAGGCTTCGGCGTTTATCGCGGATGACGTTGTGGTTCGGGGGTAAGACGATTATGCCGCTGGTGGTTTTTGTGATTGGTTCAGAACCGTCAGTAAGGACTTTGCCCATCATGGGCCCCCCCATTACAATGCCATAATCAGAAATTTTAGGACCTCCGGCCAGCTCAATTGCGGCGCTAACAGGAGTGCCGATCGGAATTTTACAGATAACCGGTTGGTTGACTTCGCCGCATACAGTCAGATAACGATCGGTAACCGGTGTGCCTGCCATGGCCCGGGAAATATTTAACAGCGATTCCACATTGCTGACGACCACCTGCACATTCAGGGGGATTCCCCCTTCGGGCACGATTTTTCCCAGGACTTCGTTGACCAGAATAAACTCGTCCCCGGCCGGATAAAAATCCTCTAGCTCGAACACGTCGATTCGACCGGCGTATCCATTTTCTAAGATTTTATCTTTCAGTGCGGCCAGTGCCCTCGCGTGTTTGGATTTCAGGCATATGGTTCCCTTCTCGGAACCGGTGCAGTCCATCGCCGTCAGCAGACCGTCTAAAACCAGACCTGATCGATGTTCCATAAGGTAAGGGTCGCTGGAGAGCAGTGGTTCGCAGGAAGCCCCATTTGCCAGAACCCTCTGCACATCAAACTGCAGTTTTACATGGGTTGGAAAGCCTGCGCCGCCGGCACCGACAACGCCGGCTGACCGCACTTTATCAACGATATCCGCTCTCATTTTTTCTTTCCGGCGACATCGTCCGCAATTTCTAGATTATCAACAATGCCAACCACCACTGCGTCCACGGGAATTAAATCGGTTTTGTTAAAGGCCTGCATGGCCGGGGAGCCCTGAGTGACAATTACCAGTTCTCCAAATCCCGCGCCGACCTCGTCCGCGGCGACCAGGACATTACCGTCCGGCTTCAGGTTTTTTCCCAAAGGCTGAATGACCAAAAGCCTTAAGGCCGATATTGCATCCTTTTTTTTGGTGGACCATACGTTTCCGATCACCTTGGCTAATAACATGCTGATTGCCCTCCGGCCCCAATCCCCAATTGAGCGAAAGACGCTCAATTAGACGTTATTGGTTAATCGTTATTAGAAATTGATGACAACTTCATTCTATAATTTTAGGTTTGGTGAAATTACAAATTAATTTCGTACCCTGTTAAACTATTAACTGATAATCCGCCTCCGGCGGAATAACGCCCAATTGGTTTTTAACCCAATTGGGGTATAGGTTCGATCAGCAATATTCATTTGAGATGATCAGCCCGTTCAATGGCAGCCATACTGGCTTCGACATCAGCGATATCTCCAAATATACCGATCATGGTAACATGTTGTGGACAAATTCCTTTTAAATCAAAGACCCGGACGTTGCCCGCCTTTTCAGCCACATCCGCAGCTGCGATCATATCTACGACTTTGCCTTGCACAAGTCCCACAGCCGCAAATGGGATCTCGGCTTCAGCAAAAATCTTTTTACCGACCGCACCCACACGCTGCCTCAGGAATTCAAAGACTCCCGGGGAAGGATGGGATATTATTTGCGTACTAAATGCCATGATTAACCCCTTATTTGTGCCCTATGAGCAGCTTACTGATTAAAGAACTACTCGGTTTTAGGGATCGTAAATTCGATGTCACTGTGCGGTCTGGGGATAACGTGCACCGAAACAAGTTCACCGACCCGCTCGGCAGCTGCGCCGCCGGCATCCGTAGCCGCTTTTACCGCACCGACATCACCGCGCACAAACACGGCTACCAAACCGCCGCCGACAAACTCCCGACCGACGAATTTCACTTTAGCTGCCTTTACCATTGCATCGGCAGCCTCAATGGCGCCTACCATACCTCTAGTTTCTACCATACCCAACGCTTGTTCAGCCATTGTACTTTTCCTCCTGATTTGAATTTAAACTTCGATTTTTTGTTTAACCTGCTCCTAACTATATTCGTTCAGATTCTATCCTCAGACTTTGAGTTTTCGGCCAGCACGTAAAGTGCTGTCCCGCAACCCGCAACCCGCCACTCGCAACCCGCATCAACCCTTTAACCGTATTGCTCTGGCCCGCATGGACCAATCTCCGGGGACCTCTATTGTCACCGTCGCGGTCTGATCCATTTTTTTGGTTTGTCGAACCGCGATCACTTTTGCATCTCCCAATTCCTGTCCGGCCCGATCCAGGGCCGTGACGACATCTCCCTTTTCCGGCAGGGGCCGGTATTCGTATGGCATCATCACGCTGGCCTTGCCTTCGGGGAGGCTTTCGTCAATCATAAATATGGCTTGGCCGGGACATATATAGACGCAGGTTTGACAGGCGACGCATTTGTCTCCATCCAGATGGGGGATATTGGTAATGTCTTCACCCACAATGATGGCATCAAAATTACAGCTGGTTTCACAGGGATTACAGGGGATGTCTTCCAGGCACTCTATGGACGCGACCGGTCCTTTTTGGCGTCGGGCCCCGGTCGGAATACCCGGACTGTCTTTTAGCTCTTCTTCGGAAAGATAGCCCGTTATGGAAGAAT
>JAFDDW010000205.1 GCA_019310665.1 Deltaproteobacteria bacterium | reverse complement strand
TGATGGCCTGGGCGACATCACCCCCGAAACTGGTCTCCTTTCTCAGCATCGGCCAGAAAAAAGAGTGATTGAAATGGCCACCGCCATGATTTCTGACGGCCGTTCGAATACTGTCGGGGACGGATTCCAGATCCCTTAAAAGATCCTCAACCCCTTTGTTTTGTAGATCCTGATGGCCTTCCAGGGCTGCATTGAGTTTATCAACATAAGTCTGGTGATGTTTCGTATGATGGATTTCCATTGTTTGTTTATCAAAATAGGGCTCTAACGCATCATAGGCGTAAGAGAGCTCCGGTAATTTGTGAAGCATGGTGGTACCTCCGTATAGAATCAACCATTCCGCTTAGGAATGGGATTGTTTTAGAATAAGTTTTAGCTATTTAATTATAAATCAGGTTAAATTCATCAACCTGAGTTTAGTATAAGCATAAAACTGGAACACTCAATATAGGATATCAAGTTAGGTTAATCCTTCTGCTTTCCCTTTAAAATTTTGACCAGCCGCTCTGGATAATCGGTCATAATTCCGTCCACACCCAGATCAATAAGTCGCTGCATGGCTTCAACCTGGTTTACGGTCCATACATGTACGCGCATATTGCGCGCGTGGGCGGCATCTACAAACCTCCGGGTCGCAATCCGGTGATCCCCGTAAGTCTCAGGTACCTGCAGGGCCTGGGCGTTTGGTGAATAGGCGGACTCCAGGTTCGCCCATTGAAGCCAGTAGAATATAGCCGCTTCGGAAGCGCCGGCCGATGTGGCGACTTCAGGACAAATCGAACGGAATTCACCCAGTTTACCGGCATCAAAGCAGGCAACCATTACTTTTTGCGACATACGATTGTCGCGAATTGAGCGGCAAAGGTTCTGAATGGTATTTACCTGGGAGCTTTTGATTTCAATATTTATCCGTGTATCGTGAAAATCCTTAAAAACTTCGGTCAGGGTGGGGATCGTAACCCCCTTGTTACGCATTGGATAGGACCTGGAATTTTCCGGTGACCAGCGAAAGCCGGCATCCAACTTTTTCAGGTCAGACAAAGTGAAACCGTCTACGGCACCTGTGCCGTTGGTCGTGCGGTCAACCTTGCGGTCATGCAAAATAACCAGCGCCCCGTCGCTGGTGGTTTGAAGATCCATTTCAAGCACATTTGTCCCCAGCTCAACGGCCCGTTTAAAGGTATAAAGCGTGTTTTCGGGACCCAGGCTGCGGCCGCCGCGGTGGGCAATGGCAAGAAATTTATCGGGTTTGAAATAAGGGTGATCTGGAATCGGTCTGGCCAGTGCATACAATATTCCATAAATGACGAAAAAGATGAGAAATAGGCCAAGCAACGCTTTGATAAACTTTGGGAACATATTTGACTATTCCGGGTGCTGGTATTATTCATTTATAGTGAAAAAATCCTCCGGCATCTGGACGGCCACGACTTCGCCGCGCGCCCGGATTTTATCTCCCGCGGACAGGGTGACGGAAATTATCATCTTACGGCCTTTGCTCTCTACTACCCGGCCCCGCAGCTCCAGCGTTTTATCAACCGGTGTCGGGGCCAGAAAATCGATATGCAAGGAAACTGTTACGAAACGTTCAAGCGGATCACTGCCCAGGGTTTTGCCCTCTTCAAAATGTTTGGCCGACGCCGCCGTCCCCGTGGCATGGCAGTCAATTAAGGACGCGACCAACCCACCATAAGCGCAACCGGGAAATGCTGTGTGATAGGGCCGGGGTTTAAATCTGCAGACGGACTCGTCACCCTCCCAGTAGGTCTTAATTTGCAGTCCATGTTCGTTTAGCCGGCCGCAGCCGTAGCATATGGCAATATCATCCGGGTAGTAATCCTGTACCGCTTTTTCGGTCATCGCGTTTCTCTCCTTATTTTTTTTATAATAGGTCTAGTATAATCCGCCGGTATTTGAATAATGCGCAAAGTATAACAAGTTTATTGAGTTGATTAAGTTGATTGGGTTTATTGAGTTAAATTATAAACCAGATCAACCATTGACGATGCATTCCTTTTCCTTCAATCACCAATCCGCAATCTAAAATCCGAAATCGAGATCCTCTGTCATCTATCTTGTTTCACCGCCCTGAACCGTCCGGCATGGAGTTCCTGCACAAGTTCTATCTCACTCTCAATTTCTTTTTCAAACACAGTTACCCATGTGCCGACTTCATCAACCCGGTGGGCGTCACTGCCGCCGGTACCGGGCAGACCCAACTTCTCGGCAACTTTGCGGGCCATATTGTTTTCTTCGGGTGACAGCTTGCCGTTTCCGATTTCAACGGCATCGACGAATTCAAGTACCTTGCGCTTGCAGGCCTGCTCTACCGTCAGCTGGAGTTGACCGATGCCGAATGTTTTAAACCCGCGAAACGGATGGGCTACAATCATGTAGCCATCGGCGGCGGTCACTTTTTCGCGGAGATCCTGGATAATCAGCAGTTCTTTGATATCTTCGTAAAATCCGAAAACCAGTATATCACCCTGATTGGTGGTGAACTCGTTGCCCCGAAATATGCTAATGCCCGCTTCAGCGGCCAATTTGTCTACCTCGTCGGGATCCCAGACAACCTGATGTTCGGTGAGACATATTCCGTCCAGTTGCAAACGCCGGGCTTCCTGAATGAGCTCCTGGGGGTCAATATAACTGCAGGCCGAAAGCGGTGAGGTGTGAATGTGTAAATCGATTTTCATTTTTTACTTTCCTAATTACTAACCGCAAATTTTATGAGCGCCTAAAATTGAAAATGAATGGATTCTATTTTAATAAATATTATAGACAGGATTTACAGGATTATCCGGATTTTTTGTATTCCCGGTTTCCTGGAGAAACCGCGAAAAAATCCTGTCTATCCTGTTAATCCTGTCGGGGAAAATATTAAAATAAGGATCCATTCCTTTATTCTTTATACTCGGAATGTGCATCTATCCAGGTTTGCATAAATTGCTCTTGGTCCAGGCCGGGATCTTTTTCAAGGGATTCCCACATAGCCGCGGTGAGTCGGGCCGGGTCAAAACACCGGCCGCACTCGATAATGATCTCGGCAAAGTGCTCGCATCCCAGACGTCCGATTTCTTTCATGACCCGGCGATCCCAGCCTTCCTCCCGCAGCGATATGCCGACGGTGGCTTGCAAAACCGGCAGCGCCTGCGGGCAGACAAAATTTGTGTAGCGTTTCATCAGCCCTTCAATGGCCGTGATCTGCCCGTCAGTGAGGCGTACATCCATATTGATTTCCATGCTGTAGATATGATCCTGCTGGATACCGTTGAACCGTATGGTTTCTTCATTCAAAAATTCTGCTTCGATAAGCTGACTGCGGTTGAAAGTTATCAATCTTATTTCCTCCTTTACCCAGGCCTTTAAATACTTACATTATTAATTGTTTTTTTTCACTTTTTGGTTTCAGGTGTCAGAAATTATAAGCGAATATGAAAATCCCGAACCACCGGCCCCCTTATCTCCTGATTTCAAGCATTGACAGATAATAACTCATCTCACGGGCTCAATTCCCGCTATGGTTTACAGAATTGCCATCCTTTAATGTTCCTGGTTGTCACCGTCTTTTTCCTGAAACCTGAAACCAGTCACCCGGGAAAAAGTAGAAGCGGGAAAAAACTACAACCCACTGTAAAAGGCTTTTTTCATTAACCTGAAGTGAGCCCTTGCATAATAGGGCTGTCGTCTTGAAAAGCCACACAGCTTCGCACCAGCCGGGGGTTATTTTTAATCATCTCTCTCAAATTAGCCATTTTCTCTTCACCTTCGAGACTCTCTCCCACCTGAATCACCGGGCGTGTGAAATGAAGTATAACGGCATTTGAACATTCCAAAATTGCATGTGCCAGAACCGGGCAGCCCCTGGGACCGCCGAGCAGACCCTGAACAATTTTGCGCAAACCGGCACCAATTCTGACGCCCTCAACTTTTTTTATCAGTTCCGAAGCGCCCTTCCAGGCTTGCGGCACCAGTCGTCCCAGTTCGGCAGTAGCCGCCACAATTTCAAGATCCGGCAGCTGCACTTTTATGTTGACTTCAGCTTTCAGCAAATCATCCGTCTGGCGCCAGGACACCGCCAGCCTCCCGTCGGTTTGGGGACTTACTTCCACTACCTTGTTTCTAAGAAAACGTATGGTCATTATTATGCTCCCGTTTTTGAAGGGTGTTTATATTCGAATCCGGATAACCCGGATTCAATTGGGTTAACATTATTCGCAAATGCCTAAAGTGCCTAAAATGAACTAAAATGCCTAAAATTAAGGATGTAAATCGGTTTTATGTTCCTGTTGAATCTGTTTCAGCTTTTTCCAGAGCTTTTGCACCTGCTTACGGGTTTCATCCAGTGAACCCGAATTGTCAATGACCAGATCACAGAAGCCTTTTTTTTCCTCAACAGAAAGCTGGGACCTGATCATGTTCATGGCCATTTCTTCAGTTGAGCCGTCACGTTCCATCAGGCGTTTTTTCTGCTCTTCTTCAGTGGCATAAACCATTAGGAGGTTGTGAAAAAGCGGATGCATGTTGACTTCTATCAGAAGCGGCACCACGACCTGGATGATGGCCTCAGGATCCTCGTCGGCGTATTGCTTGACGAGTTTGATGAATTCTTCCCCGATTCTGGGGTGCTGAAAACTTTCAAGCTTTTTTTTCTTTTCGAGGTCTTTAAACACGATTTCGCGCAATTTATCGCGATCCAGGGTTTGATCCTTGTTCAAAACCTGCTCTCCAAAAAAAGCGACAATATCCTTCCAGGCCGGTTTGCCGGGCTCAACCACCACTCTGCTCAAAACATCAAAATCAATGGTACGTGCACCCAGTTCTTCCAGCATCATGGCCACGGTGGTCTTTCCGGTGGCAATACTGCCCGTCACCCCCAGTAGCAGCCTGTTGTCACTGCCCCTGAGCATGTTGATCGTTTCATCTCCGCCATAGGCCGCCGGAAACGCATGGGTCACATCGGTCTCCGCGCCAGCGTAGCTGATGGGGTAGCGAATTCCCCGCCGGTACAGGGCCTCCATGCCACGAAGGGCTTTGTCCATCATTTCGGCCGGAAGAGCCATGACCATCTCATCGTCCTGGGCATGGCCGTACCGACGTTCGCCATAG
>JAFDDW010000204.1 GCA_019310665.1 Deltaproteobacteria bacterium | reverse complement strand
GCGGCCGTGCAGCCATCGGCAGCGGATAATACGATTTGTCTGGCATATTTTTCCCGCAGATCACCAATGACGAAAATGCCGGGGCTATTGGTTTCGCATTTTTCGTCGGTAACCACATTTCCGTCGGCATTCATTTTGGTACCGGCCGGAACGAGCTGATTGTTCGGATTAAATCCGATAAAGATGAAAACTCCGTCGGTGGCTAGATCGCGCTGCTCACCGGTCTGGGTATCTTTTAGACTGACCGCCGTGACACCCTCATCATCCGAGTTGATTGCGGTGACCACGGAATTCCAGAGAACCTCGATTTTACACTCGGCTTTAACTCGTTGCCCCAACAGGGCACCCGCTCTCAGGGCGTCCCGTCGGTGGACGATATACACTTGCTTGGCCAGTTTTGCCAGATAAAGGGATTCCTCAGCAGCCGTGTCGCCGCCGCCGATGGCCACTACGATTTTATCGCGGAAGAAAAACCCGTCACATACCGCACAGTAAGAAACCCCCTTGCCGTACAGATCGTCTTCTCCCGGAATTTCAAGTTTACGGGGGTTTCCGCCGGTTGCCAGAATGACCGCATGGGATCGTAACGTACTGCCACTGGCTAATTTGACCGTATGATAGTCCAACCCCGGTTCCAATTCCACTACCTCATCCGAGCGTATTTCCAGGCCGTAGGACTGGGCATGCAACGAAAATTTCATTGCCAGCTCAGCACCGCCGATGTGCTCGTCGCCGGGCCAGTTTTCCACTGAATCGGAGTTGTTTACCTGGCCCCCGGGTGCGCCCATTTCAACCAGAACCGTTTTTAATGCCGCCCGCATCGCATAAACCCCTGCGGACAACCCTCCGGGACCTCCCCCGATAATGATTAAATCGTAAAACTCGGAATCCGACATGCTTCGCCTCCTTCGTTCACATTAAATAATGTAATATAATGACCTAATTCGTGAGAGACAAGTTTTTATTGAAAATAAATATTTTTCTTTTCCGAATGACGTTGATACGTTAACGAGGATCTATAGTTTTTATCTAAATGGTCGATATCATTTCTATCGATGACAATTGGCAATACCAGAGATTAATCTTAAAAAGATAAGGTTATAAAACGAATGCATACCATCAATCCGTTCCCCGGTGAAGGTCCGGTGTCAGGTAATGAATGCGGCCTGAATCCAATCGTGGACTTTCTCCTGCAGGAGAAACTACTGGCCCCCAAACAGGTCGAATATGCCACCCGGGTTCGCACCAAACTTGAAACGCCGCGACCTTTGCTGGAAGTGTTAAAAGAGCTCAAACTAATCGCCGATGATCAAATCAAAAAGGCCGTTAAAGACAGCCGTATATCTATGTGCATCGGCAACATCCTGGTGGAACTGGGCTACATCAAGCCGGATGATCTCCAGCGTGCCCTGGACATTCAGGCCGCCGACAATAACAGCCGCAAGATTGGAGAAATCCTTCTGGAGCACCGCCTCATCGATGAGCAGGTGTTGATTGAAGTGTTGTCTCTACAGATGGGATTTCCAGAGGTCGAGCCCGAGTTCACCGAGATCGATCAAGCGCTTTTCGCCAAGGCGCCGGCCAAGTGGTATGAGTCCCATGATGTCATCCCGATTCAAAAACAAGCCGATGGTGTACTCATTGCTTTTGTGGATCCATTGGATGGGAAGGACCTCGAAGCTGTCAAACAAATTTTCGGAGATAAATTTGTTCCGGCCATTGCACGCCGAAATGCCATCAAAAGGGCTGTCGGCATGTGTCAAAGCGGGGATCTAAAAAAAGATCTGGCGGCCTCGGACGAAAATTCCATCATACGGCTGGCCGATGAAATTCTTCTTGCGGCGGTTGAAAGAGATACCAGCGACATCCACCTGGAACCTCTAAAAAACAATATGCGTGTGCGTTTTCGCCAGGACGGTGTCTTAATTCATTTCCAGGATTTTCCGGCGGAAATCATGCCGGCCCTCACTAACCGGATCAAGGTGTTGTGCGAAGTCGATATCACCGAGAAACGCAGGCATCAGGGGGGCCGTTTCTGTTTTGATTATCCCGGCGGCCAGATTGATTTGCGTGTTTCGTTTTATGTCACCGTACATGGTGAAAAGATTGTCATGAGACTTCTAAATCGCAAGGGGGTACTGCTCGACATCGACGATATCAGTCTGTCCCGGCGGATTCGGGAGCGTTTCAAGGAAGATGCACTCTATGTGCCAAGCGGCGTCATCATTATTACCGGCCCCACCGGATCGGGAAAGACCACAACGGTATACGGCTGCATCAATCATATCAACAATCCTCAAACCAGTATCATCACGGCCGAGGAGCCGGTCGAATATGTTATTGACGGAATTGCACAGTGCTCCATCAATCCCAAAATCAACCTGACATTTGAAGAGACGCTGAGACACATTGTACGCCAGGACCCGGATGTAATTGTAATCGGAGAAATCCGGGACAAATTTTCAGCCGAAGTCGCCGTCCAGGCGGCCCTGACGGGGCATAAGGTACTGACCACATTTCACACTGAGGATAGTATTGGCGGGATTGTTCGACTATTAAATATGGACATCGAGGCCTTTCTGATCTCCTCTACGGTGGTGAGCATTTTGGCTCAGCGGCTATTAAGGAAAATATGCCCCCATTGCGTCAAGGACTACAAGCCGACTCCGGCCGATCTTCAACGCATCGGATTTTCGCCAAACGATATTCCCGGAGCCCAATTCCGTAAAGGACAGGGATGCGCCCGGTGCCAGTACACGGGCTATCGCGGTCGCGTCGGTGTTTTCGAATTGCTGGTACTCGACGAACAGGTCCGCGATGCCATTATAGAGCAGAAGACCAGTCAGGATATCCGCAGAATCAGTATCGAGTCCACCGGCCTTGTCACCCTGCTGGAAGATGGCCTGGTTAAAGCAGCGGCAGGGTTGACCACCATTGATGAAGTGCTTCGCAGCCTTCCCCGACTCCAAAAACCAAGACCGCTACCTGAATTACAACGTCTTTTGGAAGGGTAAATATGAACCAGGATAAGTCATTTATAGAAATTGTCGACACACATCTGGCCTCCAGCAATGCACGGCTTCCCGTGTTTAATGCGACGGCTCTGCGAATCCAACAGGAAATTGCCAAAGATGAATCGGATTTGCAGTTGATTGAAAAACTGATTGTCAGTGATCAGGCTCTGACCGCCAAAGTATTGAGCGTCTCCAATTCTTCCTTTTACAAGGGACTTCAGCAAGTGTCTACGGTACGCAATGCCATTGTTCGAGTGGGTATTAATGAAGTTTCAAACATCGTTATGCTGATTACCCATGAAAGCAATTTTCGTTCTAAAGATCCTTTTGTGCAGGGCATTATGCGAAAACTGTGGCGGCATTCGGTTGCCTGTGCAATGGGCTCAAATTGGCTTGCCAAACAATGCGGTTTGCATTCCCTGGCGCATGAAGCTTTTTTTGCAGGATTACTTCATGATGTGGGGATGCTGTTTATTTTAACCGTCATTGACGATCTTAAACACTCTAATGAAATAGAGATCCAGCCATCAGACGCCTTGCTGGTCGAAGCCATGAACACGCTACACACCTATCATGGTCATTCATTGATGTCGCACTGGAATCTGCCCGAAAAATACAGCCAGATTGCCCGCGATCATCACCAGGAGGAGTTCGACGGAAATAATTCGCTGCTTGCCTTGGTGCGACTGGCGGACATGGCCTGCTGTAAATTAGGTATCGGCCTGGACAAGGATCCTTCATTGGTACTGATCGCTTCACCCGAAGCCGAAACGCTTCACATATCTGAAGTGGATCTTGCAAGAATGGAGATTATGCTGGAAGATTCCCAGGTATTTGAAGGCGGCGGGTAGCAATACTTTGTGACCGGAAATAAATGGATAGGCGGACTATTCCTGGCAAAGCATTACTCTTTGGCGCCGGATTCCATCAGGATCTTAAAGAGCAGAATATCGCGCCTCTTTAAGGCATAGTCCAAAGCAGTCATCCCCGTGTTATCTTCAGCATTCACATCGGCACCGTTTTCGATTAATAATTTGACAACTTCACTGCGATCATCGGGAGATCTGGCCGCATAAATTAGTGCCGTCTGCCCATCTTTAGTTTTAGTGTTGACTTTGGCGCCTTTGGCAATCAGCACGGCGGCGATATCAGTTTTACCTTTCATGGCGGCTACGATCAAAGGCGTTTCACCCATTGAAAAACCGCTCAAATCCCTGGCGTTTACATCGGCGCCCCGTGAGATTAAAAGCTGGATGATGGAATCCTGCCCTTCAATGATCGCTTCTACCAGGGGGGTATGTCCGGCATTGTTGATCAGTTTTAGATCCGCGCCCGCGTTTAGCAGAATTTGAGCCACATCGTAATGGCCGTTCATAGAGGCTTCGTGCAGGGCGGTTGATTTCCACTGGGAAGCGAGGTCGACATCGGCCCCCCGGGTCAGCAGCAGTTTGACAATCGCCGTATGACCATTTTGAGCGGCATTCATCAGAGCCGTGCGTTTGGCAAGGTCCTGGGCGTTGACATTGGCGTTGTCGGCCAGCAGCAGCCTGACCATTTCAAGATGACCCTGTTCGGAAGCAAGCATCAATCCTGTTTCCCCGAATTCGTTGGCAGTATCAACATCCATGCCGATGGCCAAAAACCAGCCAACCACTTCCGTGTTTCCTTTTTCGATATGACTGACCAAAGCTTCCACTGTATAGGGGATGCTTTCCTGCGCCAATTCAGTGCGGGCGGCCTCCGGCGTGATGGCCCATGCCTGGTGACCAATGAAGCATAAGATTATGACCGCTAACCAGACCCTAAATTTCATTACCAAACCTCACAAATTAGGAGCTTCGCCCCAAATAGATAATTGTCGGATTCGATACCATGGATCAGCTCCTCTATAGAAAGTATAGAAAACAGATACTTATATGTCAAAACAAAAAGCAGGATTTATATGGAACTGAAAACAAATCCGCAGATAGCCTTCGGCCAAAAATAAGTGGATTTCTGAGGCAGGGTAGATCCGCTGTGGCAGACCGTTTTTACATCGGAAATCGAAATCTCATTCGTAATAAAAGCCAATTGGACTTCACCCCTCAGCACTTTGGTTAAACAGGCCGCAAAACTCCTTTCAT
>JAFDDW010000203.1 GCA_019310665.1 Deltaproteobacteria bacterium | reverse complement strand
TTTCTCAGGCCCTCTTCGATCCTTCTGGAGGTACCCAAAAGGCATCGACGCCAGATATAGCGGAAAACGCCGATGGAAACTGCGATCGCAATCATAAGGAGTGCGTAGAAAAGCAGTTGCCGGCCTTCGATCTGGAACGAGGTCAGGTCATCGACGACCCGCTTGATAATGCGGGGGATGAAAAGCTGAAGTATGTCAACCGTGATCAGACAGAGTAGTCCGGTCAGGATCCTGTAGCGATTTTCGATGAAATAGGGCTTAATTAAGTCAGTGGCGTTCATTGCACTGGATGCTCGTTACGGGTTGCGGGTTGCGAGTTACGGGTTGCGAGTTACGGGTTACGTGTTGCGAGTTACGGGTTACGTGTTGCGAGTTACGGGTTACGGGTTGCGCGGTTCCGAGTTGCGTGGCTCGTGATACTGGTCACAGGTCTCTGGTTCTTGGGCTCTTGTTAGTGGTAAATATAAGGGCGCTGGTGGATAACTGCAAGGAAATAAAAACAAGGTTTTTCGATTGGGGATTTCGGATTTGGGATTGATGAAAGGAATGTTATCGATTTTTTTTGCCTATCAGCTATCTCTGAATGTTCCTTAACCCGCAACGCGCATCCCGTAACGCGCACCCCGCAACCCGCACCCCGCAACCCGCAACACGTAGCATTGACTTTATAAAGGCCGGTTGTTATTGTAATCGTTATGGAATCAGGAAGCATTGTTGAATATATCGACCGGCAAAAAATCATGTGTGCGGTTATTCTCGAGGTTAAAAATACACGTTTGCGGTTGTTGACTGAAAACAACCGCGAAGTTAATCTTTCGGCCAACAGACTGCTGCATAAGGATAAAGCACACCTTGATTTAGCCATGGGTCGGGATAAGATGGTGGATGCTCTGAAAGGGGTTGCCAATAAACGCAAGGAATTACTCAGCCAGGTGGATATCAAAGAGCTGTGGGAGGTATTGAATGCGGAACAGGTCTGGATCGATCTGGCGACCATGACCGAATTTTGTTTTCCGGACAGTCCCGGCGGAGATCATGAATCAGCGGTTTTACGGGCCTTTTTTGATGACAAGCTGTATTTTAAGTTTAAACTGGATCGTTTTTTTCCCAATTCAGAAGAGCAGATCGCCCGCTTAATTTTTCAACGGCAGGAAGAGGAGCGCAGGAAACGGATTATAGACCTGGGCGGGGATTGGTTGATGAGCCTGATGAATTCCACTGCGCCTCCGGACGAAGTAAGTGAGACGGATGCCGGTGAATTCACCGAGATATTAAAATCTTATTTTCTTTTTGGAAACGAAAGTAAAGACCACACCCTGGCTAAAGCCATGATCAGAAAGGCCGGTTTGGACATGTCCACAGGCCTGTTTCCACTTCTGGTCAAGCTGGATGTCTTTGATGAGGATGAAAATATCGGTCTGCTGCGCTTTGACATCCCTACCGTTTTTTCAGCGGAAATACTGAACAGTGCCGATCAACTTGCCGCATCCTATCAAGGGCATTCAGGTGACGAGGTACGCAAAGATTTAACCGCCCTTCCCCTTATGACCATCGACGGGCAATCCACGCAAGATTTTGACGATGCCCTAAGCATTGAGAAGGTAGGGGATCAATTCCGTCTCGGGATACATATTGTTGATGTCGGGCATTTCGTTCACAAGGGAGATATTATTGATCAGGAAGCGCTTGCCAGGGGAAGTTCCATTTATATGCCCGATCAAAAAATCTCCATGCTGCCTGCCAGCCTTGCCGAGGGGCTATGCAGTCTGAAAGCCGGTGAAATACGTCCTGCCATCAGTACGATGGTGAACTTAAACCCATCGCTGGACATTATTGATTACGAGATTTTGCCGAGCCTGATCAATGTGAAGCACCAGCTTACCTATTACGATGTTAACCAGACGGCGGATCAAAACCAGGAGGTGTTGATCTTACGTGAAATTGCGGAAAAGTTTCATCAACAAAGACTGGATGCAGGCGCTGTCCAAATCACCGTGCCGGAGATTAACGTGTGGCTGGCAGCCGATCGGGCGATTACCGTTAATCGGATCAATCGTGAAAGTCCCGGAAGGATGCTGGTAGCAGAGCTTATGATTATGGCCAACTGGCTGATGGCCAAATATCTGGCTGAAAATAAGACGCCGGCAGTTTTCAGGTCCCAGCCTGCTCCCCGGGAGCGCCTTTACAAAGGCGACGACGGTACCCTGTACCAGAACTGGATGCAGCGAAGGTTTTTGAGCCGCTTCGTACTCGGTTCCAATCCTGAAAAGCACTCCGGGCTCGGACTTGAGGCCTATGTGACGGCAACGTCTCCCATCCGGAGATATTTTGACCTGGTTGCCCAGAGGCAGATAAGGGCTGTTCTCGGCCTGGAGCAACCCTACACTTCTGGAGAAATCGACCGGATCATTCAGTTGCTCGAATTGCCCATGGGAAATGTTGCGCGGACACAATTGGGTCGGCACAGGTACTGGCTTTTGAAATACCTTGAGCAACACATCGGTCGCAAGGAAGAAGCCATCGTTCTGAATAAACGCAGAAACGACTATCAGATTCTTCTTTCCGCCTACATGACCGAATGCGATCTTCCCATTTCCAGGGGGTTTGAGCTGAAACCTGAAGATCTTATCCAGGTTACGATTCAAAATGTCAGTGCCAGGAAGGATCTGTTTCAAGTCGCCATCGGTTAAACGAAAGGAAGGTATCAGGTGTCAGGTTTCAGGTGTCAGTGAACAGAACCGACAACAGAGGATTTCGATTTCGGCCTGCCCTGGCGCGACGGCATCGATTTAATAGCACCAAATTGGAACGCCTGAGGAGTTGTAGCCTTGATAGACAATCTTTATAAAACAGGTCTGGGCCAGGGATTTGGGATTTCGAATTTCGGATTGAAACGGCAATTGAAAAATCAGAATGCATCGTCATGGGTTGATTATGTTTATAGTTTAACTCAATAAACCCAATAAACTCAATCAACTCAATAAACTATTTATGCTCCGGCCGAGTCTCATAATTTAATTATAGCATAAATCAGAAACTGAATATTTCTCTTGAAAAAATAAAAAAAATAAAATATAAGGTAATACGATAAATAAATCGCATTCAGGGGGCATCGGGATATGGGAATCCAAGAGCGCAAGGAAAGAGAAAAAGAAAGGCGGCGTCAGCAGATTATGGTTGCCGCCAAGAGGGTGTTTTCAAACAAGGGCTTTAATAAAGCGACGATGGAAGACATCGCCCAGGAAGCAGAACTCAGCCCCGGCACGCTGTACCTGTATTTTAAAAACAAAGAGGAACTTTATGCTTCACTTTCTCTGCGAATATTACAATATCTGCTTATTCGGGTTGAACATGTCAACGATGATAAAGATGCCGGTCCTGAAGAAAAATTAAAAGCGCTAATGGATGCCATGTACGATGTATATGAGTTTGATCCCCTGATTATCATCAATATGTTTCACCTTCAGTCTAGCGAAACCTTAAAAAATTTGTCACCCCAACTGATGGAGGAAATAAAGGATTTATCCCGCAAGTCTTTGGGCTCGATCGCAAAGATATTTGAAGATGGCGTCGATCAGGGCCTATTCTATGATCACCATCCGATTGCCCTGGCAGACACATTCTGGGCAATGTTCTCCGGTGTCGTCCTATGGCTAACCAGCAAAAAATTAATCAATAAGGAAAAGGACTATCTCAAGCAGACCCTTGAGCTCGCCTTTGAGATTTTTGGTCGGGGCATAAAGAAATAATAAAAAGTTGATTGGGTTTATTGGGTTTCATGGATTCGTTGCTTCCGTTTTCTTACCAATATGTTGCTACTAAACTCCTGCAAGGGATCAATAAAGCTTAGTGATTTCATCGGTTTCAAATTGGGGCCAGGGCGTCGGCCGCTTGTTTTTTTCGGCCGTGATTCCGCATCCTGGTTCCAGAACCTCACCAATGCAGGTGACGGCAATACCTGCCTTGCCGATTGCCGCCATAAGCGCTTCACAACCCGCTTCACGGCAGCAGATCAACAGGCTGCCGGAGCCGATCAGCCCCAGGGGATCAATATTCAGTAATTGACCGATTTTACGGGTTTGAGCATAGACGGGAATTGTGTCCATATCGATTTTGATCCGATGCCCGCCGGCAATGCCAAGTTCCTCCAGAGCGGTGGCCAACCCGCCTTCTGTGACATCGTGCATGGCGCTTGTGGCCTCGAATTGAGCCGCAATTTTAGCTTCCGTCAGGATACTGATGTTGGCCAGAAACTGTCGACTGATGCCTATTTCTGATTCGTTCATCCCAAAGTTTTTTAATCGATCACCGAATTCCCGGGCAATAATTGCGGTTCCTTCCACCGCCACACCCTTGGTGAGCAGCACACGGTCGCCGGCGGCCATGTTACGTTTATCGATCAGATTGTTCCTGGTGACGGTTCCCGCCATCATTCCGGTTACCACCGGTCGCGTGACGGCGTCCGTAATCTCGGTATGTCCACCGCACAGGGTTATGTCCCATTTTCTGCAAAACGTTTTCAGCTCGTCGAATACACAACTTATTTCTGAGGGGGTTACACCGGATGGGAACAACAGGGTTGTCAGCAACCATCTGGGTTTGGCCCCCGAGGTTGCAATATCATTGGCATTGATCAAGACGGCGTATTGGCCGATGGAATCCGTGGCAAAGGTGATGGGGTCAGATTTGAGTACCAAAACTTCCTCGGGATCAACGTTTACTGCAGCGGTATCCTCTCCAACACCTGGATTAATTATAATTGAGGGATCATCGAAAATAAACTGGTTTAAAAATTCCCGCAGAAGGTCGTTGGGTAGTTTTCCGGGAGGCAACGGTGTGCCCAACCGCACAATCGGTATTAAATCTTCTAATTTTAAAATGTGAAATACCTCCGTCCCCTCGATTTTCCCAACGGGTAGGGACGGATTTAAAACAACGGTCACAGCCCCGAATTTTTGGGCGTTTTGAAGAAACGTCGGATCACCGCTTACGGCCAGAACCTGATCCAGGGGTAAATTCATTTGGTCCGCCGCAAATTGAATTGGATCGGTGACAGAACTGTGGGCCAGCAGTTGCTCCCGGCTGATAACCGCACCGAGATCCGAGATGCTGATAAAAGGCAGCGCCTCCAGCATTTTGCGAACAGAGGTCAGACTGCGGTGGCTGACGATTGCCAGGCCAAGTTCCTTTCTCTCAAAATAATGGGCGATTGCC
>JAFDDW010000202.1 GCA_019310665.1 Deltaproteobacteria bacterium | reverse complement strand
ACAGAAGGTGAGAAAGTAATAAGATAGGGAGGTGAGAAGTGGGAAGGTCACATCCGATTCAACTGAATTAGCCCCGACAACCAAATTAACTCCAGTTGCTTGAGAGCAGAATTAAAGACACATTAGCGATACACTCACACGGAGAAGAAAATTATAAACGTACAAATTCTATTCAATTTCTATATGTCCGTGTTTTTGGGCTTTAGGAAGAAATTGAATGGAGTCTTTCGGTAAATTTTCTAAAAATATCACAAGACACCATTTTGATAAATCATCTATAAAAACCATAGACGGCACGAAGATAGCGTCAACTTTCAAGGAGCTTCTCAAGAAATTTGCGGTTGATCTGGCTACCCGTTTGTCCCTAAAACAATAAGGTGCATCAGATAAAGACAGAGTGCTACAGACCTTGAGATCGCACAAATTGAGCGTTCTGTTTAATTTAGCGGTGAACCGCCAGATTTGACGCCGTTGAATTTTTTTGGCAAGCGCTTGCGATCGATTATCAGAGAAATGTCTGGCAAATTCACCTGTCGCAACACCTTTGTCCTTTGCAAGATAAAGTGTCGGCTCTCCCTGCACATTCCATCGGTTGTTTCTTGATAATGCACAATAACTGAAATCGTACACGTTGCTGTTGGCAATATCCGGGATGTGTCTAATCGCATAACCGCCCCAGGATTTGATATAACGTGATAGGCTCAACCTCCCAGACCCTCATAATCAGCTGCTAATGCGCTCAATACAGCATCGTAATCACCGATAAAAAGCATATCGTAGGCAGTTTTGTTTCCGAACTCAGGAAGTGGGGTTGAAAGAAATTCACTTAGACCTTCGGGGGTATAAACCTTTGTTCCGAGATCAATAATTTCTTGCAGGCGAGCAAGGCGTTCTCTCTGCTCCTGTCTCTCTGGTCCGGAATTGGATTTTTCCCACCTGGCCACCGTACGGGAGCTCACCTTTAAAAGACTTGCCACTTTTTCCTGGGAAATTAGTAAAGTATTACGCACAAGATGCAAAAGCTCAGTCGAATGGAGGCTCTTTAATCTGGTTTTCGGGGCTTTCGAGCTGCTGCCATGAGTTTTAAGATTTAAAGCAGTCATGATTCACCTCTTATTTCTATCATTTCAAATATAATAGTAATTATCATGACAAATGTCAAGACATAATATCAATCCAAGAACCCTTCCACCAACCTGACAATTTCATTTAACTGATCCGGCTCATACCATTGAATCTGCCGATCCGCGCCAAACCAGGTAAACTGGCGTTTTGCAAATCGCCGGGTATCCCGCTTTAAAGTTCGCACACACTCATCCCAGGGCAATTGTTCTGCAAGAAACTCGACCATGTGCCGATAGCCAATGGACTGCATCGATTTTAAGTCTGCCGAATAGCTCATTGCCAGCAGTTTTTTGACCTCATCCACCAACCCCTCCTCGATCATCATGTCGACGCGTTTGTCAATGCGTTCATAAAGCTTTTGGCGATCAATCCGCAGATAAATTTTCAGTGCATTAAACGGCTCATCAGAAAATCCATGCTCTTGCTGGTGCTCTGAAATCGATCGTCCGGTGGACTCGATGGTTTCCAGGGCTCTTATGATACGGTAAGAATCGTTGGGATGTAATCGATCGGCGGTATCCGGATCAACCCGTTTAAGGCGATCATAAAGAATGCCGCTGCCGTTTTCAGCCGCCTCTTTCATTAGACGCTCTCTGGTCTTCGGGTCAACGGGATTGGATTGAAAGAGTCCCTGAAGAAGGGCTTTGATATATAGACCCGTTCCCCCCACGACCAAAGGCATGACACCCCTTTGATGTAATTGCATCACCTTATCCCGGGCCATTTCTGCAAACCGCACGGCATCAAAGTTCTCATCCGGGTCAACAATATCAATCATGTGATGGGGAATTCGTGACTGCTCATCAGCGGTCGGCTTGGCGGTCCCGATATCCATGTAACGATAGATCTGCATGGAATCCGCGCTGATGATTTCACCGTCCAATTTTTCGGCCAGTTGGATGCCGACAGCGGTTTTGCCGACACCGGTTGGCCCGCAGATGATGATGACTTTCGGTTTGTTAGCTGGTGAACCCATTTTTAAATTTAGGCCCTCCCACTCGACTCTCTTAATTCAATCGATCTAATCGGCGGGTTTATAATTTTGGGTTTTAAATGAAAAACTTAGTGAAGGATACACAGAAGAGATTTTAAAATCAACTCTGCTAAATATCAATCCTAAGAAAATTTGGATTTTTATTGACAACCACCAACGAAAAATATATTTATGATACCTTTGTTCAAAGTTTTACGAAATATTGCGATATACACTTTATTACTAACAATAACAGCGACTTAAAATCTTATTTTTTACTACTGAGGAGATGAATAATATGCCTAAGGATGTCATTGGATCGGTAATGGTCCTCGGCGGTGGTATTGCGGGTATGCAGGCGGCTTTGGATCTGGCCGATTCCGGTTACTATGTGTACCTGGTTGAAAAAGGGTCGTCTATTGGCGGTGTAATGTCGCAGCTGGATAAGACGTTTCCCACCAATGACTGTGCCATGTGAATTATCTCACCGAAACTGGTCGAGGTCGGCCGGCATTTGAACATAGAGCTGAAAACCCTCAGCGAAATTGGCAAAATTAAGGGCCAGGCAGGCAATTTTAAGGTCGAACTTATCAGGCACCCCCGCTATATCGATGAGTCATTATGTATCGCCTGCGGTCTGTGTGCTGAAAAATGCCCCAAAAAAGTTGTAGATCATTACAACGTGGGGCTAGTTAAACGGAAATCCGCCTTTGTCGAATATCCCCAGGCGGTCCCTTTGAAATATTGCATCGACGGCGACAGCTGCATTTATATTCAAAAAGGCAAGTGCGGGGCCTGCAAAAAGTTCTGCCCCACCGGGGCCGTTGATTTTGATCAGGAAGAAACAGCCGAAACCCTAAATGTGGGATCGGTGGTCCTGGCTCCGGGATTCACCCCCTTTGATCCGTCTAAATTCGATCATTATCAGTACGCCAAACTTCCCAACGTCATCACCTCCATGGAATTTGAACGGATTTTGTCTGCATCCGGCCCCACCACGGGCCATGTCATCCGACAGTCCAAAGACAAACGGGAGCCCAAGAAAATTGCCTGGTTCCAGTGCGTCGGCTCACGGGACATGAATCGATGCGACAATTCACACTGCTCTTCAGTATGCTGCATGTACGCCATCAAAGAGGCCGTCGTCGCCAAAGAGCACCAGGGTGACGACCTGGACTGTGCCGTATTTTACATGGACATGCGTACCCACGGCAAAGATTTCGAAAGATTTTACGAAAATGCCCGCGAAAAGCACGGGGTGCGCTTTATCAGAAGCAGGGTTCATTCCGTTACGCCGGTCGGCGATACCGATGATCTTGAAATTCGGTACGTTACAGATGACGGCGAGTTAAAGACAGAAGTATTCGACCTGAGATCGTGGACCTGGCCAAACGCCTGAATATAGAGTTGACGCCGAACAACTTCTGCCGGACACAGACGTTTTCGCCGGTCGAGACATCCCGGGAGGGCGTTTTTGTGTGCGGTGCTTTTCAGGGCCCCAAGGACATTCCGCAATCGGTGGTTGACTCCAGCGCGGCCGCCACCGCTGCCGGTGAGATATTAACCCTAGCACGCAACAGCCGTACCAAAACTCCGGAGATCGTCCCTGAAATCAATGTTGACAATGAACGCCCCAGAATCGGCGTATTTGTCTGCCGCTGCGGTGTCAACATTGCGGGTGTGGTGGATGTACCCAACGTGGCCGAATATGCCGCCACGCTGCCCTATGTAGAGTATGCCACCGACAATCTATATTCCTGTTCCCAGGACACCCAGGAAACCATTACGCAGATTATAAAAGAGAAAAACCTCAATCGGGTCGTGATTGCGGCCTGTACCCCCAAAACCCACGAACCCCTGTTTCAGGAGACGCTGACCAACGCAGGTTTAAACAAATATCTCTTTGAGATGGCCAATATTCGCAACCAGAACTCATGGGTTCACAAAAGCAATCCGGATCTGGCCACCAAAAAAGCCAGAGACCTGGTGCGCATGGCGGTTTTTAAAGTGGCGCTGATGACGCCGTTAAAAGAGGCCGAACTCGAAGTCGACCAGACCGCCATGGTTGTCGGCGGAGGTATCTCCGGGATGGCGGCGGCCAGAAGCCTGGCCCGCCAGGGCTATGAAACCCACATTATCGAAAAGAGCTCACAACTCGGCGGGCAGGCAAAAAACCTTTATCGTACCGCCAAGGGCGAGGACATCCAGGAAAAGCTTTCGAATCTCATCGATGAAATCGGAGAAAATGAGAAGATTCATGTCCATCTGGATACGGCAATAACCCATGCCGAAGGATTCGTCGGCAATTTCGAAACAACCCTTTCATCCAACGGCAATGAGGAAAATCTTGATCATGGGGTGACCATCATGGCCACCGGCGCATCGCCCTTTGAACCGGATGAATACAGTTACGGAAAAGATGACCGGATCATTACGGCCCTGGAACTCGATCGCAAATTTATCCAAAATAATCCATCTTTAAAAAATCTCAACAGTGCGGTATTTATCCAGTGCGTCGGTTCCAGAGAACCCGAGCGGATGTATTGCTCAAGAGTTTGCTGTACCCATTCGGTGGACAACGCCCTGGCATTGAAACATTTGAATCCGGACATGAACGTATTTGTTCTGTACCGCGACCTTCGAACCTACGGCGAAAAGGAAAATATCTATAAGGAAGCGCGCGAAGCAGGCGTTATCTTCATTCGCTACACCCTTGAGGACAAACCCCGGGTCAATATTGCCGATGGCAAACTCCTGGTCAACGTCAAAGATCATGTGATCGGACGACCGGTTCAAATTGAAACCGACCTGTTGACCCTGGCAACAGCGGTCATCCCCAACCGGGATGATAAGCTGGCCAATTTTTTCAAGGTACCGGTCAACGATGACGGCTTCTTTATAGAGCGCCACGCCAAGCTCGGGCCATCTGAATTTGCCACCGACGGCGTATTTCTGTGTGGCCTGGCCCACTATCCCAAACCCATTGATGAAGCCATCGCCCAGGGCCAGGCGGCCGCGTCCAGGGCTGTCACCCTACTAGCACGCGAAACCATCTTTACCAGCGGAAACATCGCCGAAACCGATCCGGCCATGTGCAGTCAATGCGGCGTTTGTGTGTCGGTTTGCCCCTATTCGGCCCCCTCCTTTACGGAGGAGGGTCCCTGGACCGGAAAAGCCCAGATCAATCCGGTCCTGTGCAAGGGTTGCGGCTTATGCGTGGCATCCTGCCGCTCGGGCGCTATTCATCTGAAAGGCTTTGACAATGATCAGATCTTTTCACAGATTTTTTCGTTGCGTGAAGCGGTGTAACGCGTTGCGGGTTGCTCGTTGCGAGGTGCGGGTAGACGTGTTGCGGGGTGCGGGTTACGCGTTGCGTGTTTCGGGTTGCGAGTTGCGCGTAACGGGGTGCGGGTTTTAAAGGAGAATAAGTGAAGAGCTACAGAGATCTGGAAATTTATCAGATATCATACGATTTGGCCGTAAAAATTCACAAGTTTTCACTTAAACTCCCCAAATATGAACAATATGAGGAAGGAAGCCAGATCAGAAGATCATCTAAAGGAATTACCTCTTGCATTGTTGAGGGATATGGTCGCAAAAAATATAAAGCGGATTTTATCAAGTTCTTGATTTATTCCCATGCTTCATGCGATGAAAGCATCGTGCACTTAAATTTTTTAAACGACACACATGAATTAGATATTAAAGAACTAAATTACTTTCTTGAAAAATACGACGAGTTAGGCAGAAAAATAAATAAGTTTATCCAATATAAGGAGATCATTTTTATGTCTGATTGGGAACCGAAAATTGCGGCTTTTTTGTGTAACTGGTGCAGTTATGGTGCCGCCGATCTTGCCGGAGTCGGCCGGATGGAATACCCGGCCAATATCCGGGTCATCCGGATTCCGTGCACCGGACGGATGGATCCTAAATTCTTTCTGGCGGCCCTGCGGGAAGGTGCTGACGGCGTCTGGGTATCCGGGTGACACCCCGGTGAATGCCATTACCTGGAAGGTAATTACTATGCCCGTCGCAAATTCGCCTTGTTTCAAAATTTGATGGAACTCATGGGAGTCGAGCCCGGTCGAATCCAATTTTCCTGGGTCTCATCGGCTGAATCCACCAAATTTGTAACTGTTGTCAAAGAGGTTACCGATGCCATTAAGGCCCTCGGACCGAATCAAACTTTCGTAAAAACTAAAGCCAAGGTTGCTTAAGATGACAAGTTATATCCAAAAAATACAGGAAGTTTCCGCAAGGCTTTTAAAAGAATGCAAAGTGGATATGGTGATCGGCTTTCGAAAAGGGACCATTCCCCTGATGAACGAGCCTTATTTTGCCAGGACGGCGGAGGATGTCCAAAATCTGGTCTGGGACAGCAACTGCGGTATTAATCTGGCAAACTACCTGACCGACCGCAAAGAAAACATCGGCATTATTGCCAAGGGATGCGATGCCAGAAATATTGTTACCCACATCGTTGAAAACAAAATAAAAAGAGAACAACTGGTCATTATCGGTGTACCCTGCAAGGGGATGATCAACAAGCGTAAGATCACCGCCATGTCTGAAGGTGAGATCACTGAAGTCACCGAAGATGAAAACAATGTAACGGTTAAAGGTGACGGTTTTGAAAAGGTTTTAAACAAAAAAGACGTGCTGCAGCAAAACTGCGCCCTTTGCATTCATCGCAATCCGATTGAATACGATGAATTGATTGCCGAAACAGTTGAAGAACAAAAGGATATTGACCGCTACGCAGATATTCGTGAAATAGAAGCCCTGTCGCCGGCGGAAAAAGATAAATATTTTGAGGACCTTTTTTCAACCTGCATCCGCTGCTATGCCTGCCGCAATGCATGCCCGCTGTGTTATTGCCCGACCTGCTTTACGGACGAAGCCAAGCCCCAGTGGGTGGGCAAAAGCCAGGATCAAACTGATATAGAAACATTTCATTTTTTAAGGGCCTTTCATTGTGCCGGAAGATGCACGGACTGCGGAGCCTGCGAGCGGGCCTGCCCGGTGGGTATCAACATGCGGCTGTTAACCAGAAAGCTGGAAAAAGACTGTTTCGACCTATTTGAATGGGAGGCCGGCATGTCGTTGGATGTGCGTCCGCCGCTGGATACATACAAACCCGGGGATCCGGATGATTTTATAAAATAATAGTTGGACACAGATAAACACAGATAAACACAGATTTTAAAGAAAGAAAATAACATCCGTGTCTATCCGTGAAAATCCGTGTCCCATAGAAAAATAGAACAGGCTTGGAATAAAGGCAAATGCTATGAAGGTCATACAGATTGATAAAGAAAAATGGGCAGATGGACTTGATCGACTCGCCGGATCATACCGCTTATTCGCACCGGTGAAAGAAGAGGAATTTTATAATTTTAAAGAGCTGGCCAAGGACGAAGCGCCGGATCTGAATTATTTGAATACCCGTCTGTCACCCAAAGCGATTATCTACCCCCAGTCAGAAATAATGTTTGAATACTCCCTGGATGAATCCGCCGAAGATCATCATATCATGAAAGAAGTCGATAACAGCTATTCACCTCAGGCTGTCATCGGGGTCCGGCCCTGTGATGCCAAAGCGTTTCTTTTGGTCAGGCTCAATTTTGACACTCCCGAATACAAGGACCCCTATTGGATCAGAGCCTATGAATCCACCACCCTGGTAGGCCTGGCCTGCGATTCACCGTGCAGCAGCTGCTTCTGCACCACCGCCGGTTGCGGGCCCTATCATGAAGAGGGCCTGGATATCCTGCTGGTGGACGCCGATAATCACTTCCTGGCCAAAGTTCTCACCGAAAAAGGTGAAAAATTAATAAAGGCTGCCGGCTGGGATACAGCTGCAGATGAAGCTGAAGCCGGCAAAAAGATAGAAACCGGCAAACAGGCGGCTGAAACCAAAATTAGCGCTTTTGTGAACACCGACAGACTGCCGGAAATCGATACGGTCGAACTTTACAAGGCACCCTTCTGGGAAGACGTCTCATTTTCCTGTATCAACTGCGGAACCTGCACCTTTGTGTGTCCGACCTGCTGGTGTTTCGATATCCAGGATGAAAACCACGGCAAGTCGGGTGTACGGATGCGCAACTGGGACAGCTGTATGTTCCCGCTGTTTACCGTTCACGGCACGGGGCATAATCCCCGGGGGACCCAATTGCACCGGGTGCGGCAGCGCTTCATGCACAAACTGAAATATTATGTGGACAAGTATGATGTGGGGATTCAATGTGTTGGATGCGGGCGCTGCGTTCGATCCTGTCCCGTCAATATTGATATCCGTCGTGTCTGTGAGTTAATGAACAACTACGGCACCGAAAAAGACAGCTGTGCAGCATAAAGGATTGAATATTCATTATTCAATCACCAAGGGGGGTTACAGTGCAAAATCCATATATGCCTTATCCGGTACGCATCGATGATATCAGCATCGAGACCGAAGATAAGAATTTAAAAACATTCAGGTTCGTTTTTCTGAATTCAGAGGATGAAAATAAATTTGATTATAATGCCGGTCAATTCGCCGAACTTTCCGTAACCGGTAAAGGTGAAATTCCTATCGGAA
>JAFDDW010000201.1 GCA_019310665.1 Deltaproteobacteria bacterium | reverse complement strand
CGAGGGCATGTATCAAGGGTGCAAATCTGATCGATGCCGGCGGCTTATGAATTGATATAAAAAAGAATTTTTGCATATTTTTTTCAATTTAAAATTCTTTTTAAAAATCAGCGACCACCAGCAGAGGTGGCTCCGGCCCCTTTCAGGGGCCATCCTCATACCCCCAGCTCTGCTGGTGGTCGCTGATTTTAATCAACTTTATGTCGAATACTGTCATCATCATAGCAGCTGCTGTATTGCTGGCCGGGCTGCTGTATTTTGAAAAAAATGGAAATCAGAAGGGCAAACTGCCCACCAAGACGATCCTTTCCGGCCTCTTTATTCTAACCGTTCTGCTCCAACCCCATCCCTTCCCCGAATATTTTTACATTTTATTGATCGGGCTGATTTTTTGCCTGGGCGGTGATGTATTTCTGGCCCTGCCCCAGGAAAGAATGTTCCTGTTCGGTCTGATATCCTTTCTGATGGGACATGTGTTTTATGTTATCGGTTTTTTCTATGTGGCGGATTTAAACCCGTGGACCTGGGGTGGCAGCGCTATCGGCCTGGCCATCAGCGGCCGGGTGTTCTTCTGGTTGCGGCCTCATCTGGGATCCATGTTGGGACCCGTGATTGCTTACATTATTGTAATTACCACTATGGTTGCTGGGGCCTTCACTGTCCTCGGTGATGCCAGGCTCCATTCGACGGGACGATTCCTGGTAATATTCGGTGCTGTGAGCTTTTATATCTCGGATCTATTTGTGGCCCGGGATCGGTTTTTTAAGACGGAATTCAGCAACCGCCTCCTTGGATTACCCCTGTATTATGCCGGGCAGTTTCTGCTGGCCTTTTCCGTCGGGTTGATCAAATAGACGTTCCTCAACCTATGTATAAGTAAAAATATCTGTGAAGGCGGCTGAAGATATGATTGAAATAGAAAAAGTTGAAACGGCACAACATAGCGATAAGCAGAAGAATTTGCAACTCAGGGTAGATAAAGGTCTAATTGAAATGTTTTTAAAAATGACACCTGAAGAACGCATCCGATCAAATGATAATACAATACGAGCGCTTGTGGAGTTAAGAAATGCCTTCAAAAAACAAAAAACCTCAAGTTTCCGATCTAAGCGCTCTGCTTAAGGGGCTCAATGAAGCCGGTGTAGAGTTTGTTCTTGTCGGTGGGGTGGCTGCTGTAGCTCAAGGAGCTCCGGTTACCACATTTGACCTGGATATTGTTCATCGTCAGACAGATGAAAACATTGAGAAGCTAATGAAATTCCTAAAGTCAATCGATGCGTATCAACGCCGCCCAGATGACAAAGTAATAGAACCGGATGAGAGGGATCTGAAAGGGAAAGGACACGTACTTTTAACAACACGTTTCGGGCCACTGGATGTCCTGGCAGTCATCGAAAAGGGCCGTGGTTTTGAGGAACTTTTGACGGACACTGTTGAGATTGAATTTCAAGGTTTCAAAGTTTATGTCCTTAGTCTTGAAATCATCGTTGCTTTGAAACGTGAGTCAAAAGATCCAAAAGACCAGTATCGTTTACAGATTCTGGAAGAAACTTTGCGCCGAATGAAAGAAATAAACAAGGATTGAAATCTGATGTCGCGGTGGCTGTCCTGTTGCTTTATTAAACCACAGCACTAAAATAGGGTCCGGGTAAGGATTCAACTCTTTGTTGTGGATATGGGTTTTGATGAAAGAAACGCCTCAATTTGCTACCACCTACTTCAAAAGTTTTGAGCAACGGGAGCAGGCCTTCAGAGACAGTGTTTGTTCGCTCATTCCTCGCAAATATTCGGGGCCTCGCCTTTTTTGGAATGATTTTACCAGCGTTTCGCTTGAAGAACTTTCAGCATTTACCGGGCAACGGTTAGCCTATATCACCAGCAACCCCCGCGACGGTCTTGCATTTGGTACACCCTGGCAGGTGTTAAAGGCAGCGACCCTGTGTGCCCGTGATGCCGATCAAGCCTATAGCGTTTCCGTGGAGGATGTGGCGCGAGAATTCGACATATTTGATCTTTTGCATCAGCCCATCCGCACACTGTCCGGCGGGGAAACCGTCAAGCTTGCGCTGGCCAAAGCATCCGTGGCGTCGATCTTTACAGACAAGCTGATCATTGCCAGCCCTTTCAGCTGGTTGTCCCGGGAAAATGCACTTTTTTTTCAAAAACTAATTAGCTGTTACCGCCGTTCGGATCATCCGGTGCAGTTGTTTGCTCTGGAAGGAGAAGATTCCGATCAACCCGTCACAGACGTTGAATTTCCGGACAGCACCCTAAAGGAACCCCTTGACTTTAGCTTTTGTCTGGAGGGCCTCCGGATTCCGCTGAGTTCAAGCCTCAACCCGATTTATTCTAAACAGACCCATGCCGGGGCGGCTGACTTTAAGGCCTCTGTACAGTCACCCTGCTTATTTGTGGGGGGCAACGGCCAGGGCAAAAGCTTAATTGCCAGGGTATTGGCGGGTGCGGTTTCGTTTCACGGTCGGGCCACAATAACAGGCGCCAAAAAATTCGGTCCACCGCGGCTGTTGTTTCAAGATGTCATCACTCAGACCCTTTTGCGTTCCTTTAGCTCGATAGCGAATGCCACTATAACCGCCAATGGATTAGAGCCGGTTGCATTATATGAGAAACTGTTAACAGATTTCAGGGCGGCCTATAGCGATGAGAATAAAGAAGACCTCCCGCAACCATTGGCCGGTGATACCGGCTTTCGGGCACTGCTGGAAGTTAAGGCCATGCTGATTGCCGTCAGACTTTGCGGTCAGCCTGGGGCGCTTATTCTGGATGAACCTGATTGGGGACTCACCCGGGCCGCTGCAGTGGCCCTGGTGGCAGCGGTTGTTAAGGTGGCTCATTCATACGGGATTCCGATTATTCTGATATCCCATAAACCCTGGTGGCGGCCTATTGCAAAAAGTGTTATCCGGGTGGACCGGACGCCCAAAACGACTAATGGCACAGGGACATCGGCTTTTGAAATTCGGCTGAGTTGCGAAAAAGTATAATGAACTGGAAACTTAAATTATTAATCCTGATGATCATAGCCGTTCCGGCTTTTACAGGGTATCCGGTGGCATCCTATGAGACCGAGATACTTCGCGGAATCACTTACGGATGGGTTGTTTATTTTCTGGTGGTCAATTTGTTCGTTTTGATCATCACCGGCAGGCAGTTTTTCCCCAATGTTGTGACGATTGCGGTTCTGATAGCGATGCCGGTGGTGTTCGTTGGGGCAGGAATTTCTTATCTCATATTTTGGTTTGGGCTGGGTTACCCATCGGGGCCGGCGGAGTACAGCGCCCATTATGTCTCTCTTTGCATTACCATGCTGACCGTTATACCGCTGGCATTAAGCATGGTGGCTATTATTCCGTTTCAGGATGTTGAACAGAACATGTTAAACAAAACGACGGGGGTATCCAGATTTGAAAAATTTGCTTTAATGTTTCTAAGGGTGTTTAATCATATTGTTTTTTTTGTTATACCAACTATCATTGAGACGATGAGAGAGGAGCGCCAATATAAAAAATGGGTCAATTCCTCGTTAAGAGTGTCAGCAACTGTTTCGATTCAGGGCAAACTCCAATTGCTCGGCAGAAGATTGAGCGGTTTAATCAGGGAGATGATCCAGGTTGGTGTTGAGGGAATCTGCGCTTCAATTCAGTACATACCGCTGTGGGCCGTGGAGATATCGCAACTGCCGGGTCGATCGAAGTAAATATTTGAGGGGCGGGGAGTTTTTCAAACTTTGCCAGTCCGCTCGCGAAGCAAATTATAACAAATTCTGGAAAAGAAAAAAATCACTTTTTTATACATGAATCGCAACTTGTTATCTGTGTCCCATTTTTTACATTGCTGACTTGTTGGAGGAAGAAAAAGCATGTCGAATTCATCAGAAGTCAAACAGCTGGTTAATGTGGGCATTGTCGCGGCCTTTGCTACCCTTGCCTTTGTTGGAACAACAATTATCCGCATTCCAATTCCGGCAACCGGAGGATATTTTAATCTGGGTGACACCTTCGTTATGATTGCCGCTCTTTTATACGGACCTCTAATTGGCGGTCTGGTGGGTTTAATCGGGCCTGCTGCGGCCGATGCCATCGGCTTTCCCCAGTTTATTCTGGCAACCGCCATCGTCAAAGGACTGGAGGGGGCCGCCGTCGGTGCCATCGGCGGCAAAACCAAAAGCATATCATCGGGACGGGTGATAATTGCCCTGGTAGTCGGTATTTTTATTTTGGTCGCCGGGTACTTTGTTTTTGAAGCCTATATTTATCCCATGCTTGCCAAAACAGTGCGGTTTTTCGGTGTCACCGATGCTAAAGCCGCGCTGGCCGAAATTATTCCAAACCTGCTGCAGGGGGGCATCAGCGCCGTCATTGCCTTTGGTATCTGGCGGGTTTTTCGTAGAAAGGTCGGAAATTAGTTGACTTGATCGTGGCAAATAAGTGCTTAAAATTAGTATATATTGCCTGCGAGGGACCAATGGACAAGATATCTTCCGGCAACTGGGAATCCGCGGTCGTTTCTCCGGAAACGGTGATTGAGAAAATTAAGCCCGGGATGAGCATTTTCCTGGGGACCGCCGTGGCCGAACCGCGGACCATGGTCCGGCATCTGATGACATCGAATGCCAAGAATCTGGAAGATCTCGAGCTGATTCAACTGGTCAGTTTCGGGGATGCGGTTTCACTGCGATCGCTGCAGTCCAAGAATTTCCGCCTAAAAACCTTTTTTTCCGGCTGGGTGTCGAGGGAGGCCATTGAAGAGGGCCGGGTGGATTTAATACCCAGCCGGTTCGTCAAGATTCCCCAGCTGATTGAATCCCTGCTGAGGCCGGTAGACGTCGCCATCGTTCAGATTACACCTCCCAACGAGGCGGGTTTTTGCAGCCTGGGAATTGCGATTGACGTGGCCCATGAGGCCCTTGAGCATGCCGCTTTGTGTGTGGGAGAGATCAACACCCAAATTCCCCGAACCTTTGGGGACACGTTTGTTCAGGTGTCAGAATTTGATTTTTTGGTTCGCTCAAAGGATCCATTGATTTATTTCGAGCGCTGGGAAACAGATGAGGTTTGGGATCAGGTGGCGCAGCATGTGGCCTCGTTAATTGAAGATGAAAGCTGTCTGGCATTTTCCATCGGTCCTCTTTATGAGGCCCTGGCCAAACACCTGGCGAACAAACGCCATCTGGGAATACACTCGCCTTTTTTTACGGACCCGCTGATGGATTTG
>JAFDDW010000200.1 GCA_019310665.1 Deltaproteobacteria bacterium | reverse complement strand
CAGCAGCATGGACAGTATAAAAAATCCAAAACCGTATTTTACAAAATCAATCGCTTCAAGGGCCCGCTTATTTGTATCCGGATAAACCCCCAGTGCAAATGTCAGCGCATTGGCCGGAGACCCCACAATCAGGAAATGGGCATAAGAGGATGCCAATGCCACGGCCATGCCGATGGCCCACGGCTCACCGGAAACCTGGGTCATAATCCCCATGGGGACGACAATGGGCCCGATAAGGGCGACGGTGGCGGCATCAGACATAAAATTGGTGACCAGACCGGAGAAAGCGGACATCCCGACCCACAACCCGTAACCCTTGTCCATGCCGACCTGTGAAAGCGCGTTCAGGAAGGTTGTCGCCAGCCACAAGGCGCCGCCGCTTTCCTTAAGCAGGGCACCCAGGGTCAGGGCCCCGCACTACATGAACCAGGCGTTAAAGGAGATACGCTTAATTATCTGTTCAAATTGCACGGTCTTGAATAAAACCGGTATGACCAGGGCCAGAAGCGCCGGTCCGCCCAATAGCTTCGTTGTAAGCCCCTTTAAAATGCTCGTATTCTACAGGCCAACCTAACTATAAAAGAATTAATCAAATGTCAAAGAGAACTTGAGGCAAAACCGCAACGCCTGCTTTGTAACACATTGTAACATCTCGACAAAATCAATGGGTTCGCAGCCTTGCCACGGGTAAAAAGCCTATACAAGACAGCCGAATTATGATAAATAATTCTTTTTTTATTAATTTTTCAAAAAATGGAGGTAGCCGTGAAATCATATATAGTGAAAGATTTAATGGTGCCGCTTTCGGAGTATGCAACCGTAACCGAAGACGCCACCCTCTACGATGCCGTCCTGTCTCTGGAAGAGGCCCAGGAAAAATTCGAAGATAAGCACACCCGTTATCGTCACAGGGCAATTCTCATCCTGGATAAAGACGGCAAGGTTGTCGGTAAACTCGGCCAGCTGGATGTGCTCAGAGCCCTGGAACCAAAGTACCAGGACATGACCGAGGGGGAGGGATCGCACCGATATGGGTTTGCCAAATATTTCATGCAATCCATGTTGGAGGATTATCACCTTTTTGCCAACCCCCTGGATGATATCTGCCGTAAAGCCGGCGAGCAGAGCGTCAAAAAATTTATGTATACACCCACCGAGGGCGAATTTGTCTCCGAAGACGCATCCCTGGATATCGCTATTCATCAGTTGATTATGGGACACCAACAATCTTTATTGGTAACCGCCGGCAAAAAAATTGTGGGTATTTTGCGTCTGACCGATGTGTTTGCCGCCGTGTTCCACAAGATGAAAGAGTGTTTTAAAGCTTAGACACTGAAGAATCTCGCAGATATTCAGCCAACTCATATAGAAGTGGTTTCAAAGGATAGAGGAGGGGAAATTTATGAGTGACGATGTTGCTGCAACGAGAAATATCGACTGGAAAAAGATGGGATATTTGTTTCTGGGCATGGCCCTTTTTGCGGTGGTTAACTGGTCACCGGCCTGGCCCGACGCAGTAGACCCCATGGGAAAACATTTCCTGCTGAGCCGGGAGGCCAAAGGGGCAATCGCCGTATTTTTGCTGGCCGGCACCTGGTGGGTCTTCGAAGTGGTCCCCATCGGGGTCACCAGCCTGGCCATTGGGGTCCTGCAGTCGCTTTTTTTAATCCGCTCGGCCAGGGATGCCTTTACGGATTTTATGGTGCCCTCCGTCATGTTTATCTTTGCCTCGATGATGATCGGTTTCGTGTTCACCAAGACGGGGTTGACCAAACGCCTGGCATACAAAATGCTCATTATCGTCGGTGAAAAAACCAGTATGATTTATCTTGGATGCTTTGTCGTCACCTCAGCCCTGACCCACATTATGGCGCACACGGCGGTGGCGGCCACCATTTACCCCCTTCTGATATCGATCTATGCGCTCTACGGTGAAGGCGACAAAAAGACCAAGTTCGGCAAGGGGCTCTTTATCGGCATGGCCTATGTCGCCGGCGCCGGCAGTATCGTCACCCTGCTGGGAGCCGCCCGCGGTGCCGTGGCCCTGGGTTTCTATAAGGACATTATGAACCAGGACATCGGCTTTTTTGAGCTGACCTGGTACATGTTCCCGGTGGGTTGGCTGATGACATTCGTTCTCTGGGGCTTTTTCATGGTCTTTTTCAAGCCCGAAAAGAATACGATTCCGGGGCTGCGGGAAAAGGCCCGGCAGTTGTACGCCGACCTGGGACGGATGAAATCCAATGAGATCATTGCGGCCCTGATCGTCGGGATAACGATCCTTATCTTGGCCTTACGCGAATTAGGATTCATTCCAGCCCTGACACCCGTCAACAAGACCGCCATCCTGCTTATTTCGACCATCCTGTTCTTTATCACCCGCATCCTGGACATAGATGATCTGGAAGCCATGCCCTGGAACATTATTCTGCTTTTCGCCGGCGCCATGAGCATCGGTAACTGTCTGTGGCAAACCGGAGCCGCCAACTGGATGGCGGTTAACTGGCTGGTCATGTTCCAGGAGGCCAACTGGTTTGTGTTCGTCATGAGCATCGCCTTCTTCGTCCTGATGATGACCAACTTCATCATGAATGTGGCCGCCATCGCCATCTCGCTGCCGGTGGCCCTGGTGATTGCGCCCTATCTGGGGGTGTCGGGTCAGGTGATCCTTTTTTCTGCCCTGGTCACCGCCGGGATGCCGTTCTTGTTGCTGGTGGGTGCCGCCCCCAATGCGATTGCCTACGACTCCGGACAGTTTACGACCGGTGAATTTTTTCTATACGGCATCCCGGCCAGTATTATCCTGATGATTGTGACCGGTTTTGCCGTCTTTGTGCTCTGGCCCCTGATGGGTATGCCGGTGACGCTTGGGGGTTAACGAAAAACAGACAGATAAAAAACTGAGTGTAACTTCGAGAATCGAATCCTTAGTGCATGTATTCACAAATATTGTTACGTTTTCCGGGATTTTTTAATTAACCGCAGAGCTCGCAGAGAACGCAGAGCGACAAAATACTTGGGCCGTTCCCGGCGGAGCCGGCATATATCTTTTTAGCCTTTCTCTGCGCTCTCAGCGATCTCAGCGGTGAGTTTTTTTATATGTTATAGTATTTGTGAAATTGTGTACTGAGTCTGCGGACCACAAGGGATGGTTATGAATCTTTTTTTTCTATCGCTGGCAATTATTTTCTGCGGAGGCCTCTTATCGCTGGTTTTCTGGCGGCAATTCGCCCTGATGAAGACCATCGGCGTTATTGGTATCGGAGGCGGATGTCTTCTGGGACTGATCGACGCCGGCACCAAACTGTTCCGTCCGGGACCCTATACCGCTGCCTTTGATTATCTGAACGCGTTTTCTCTATCCTTTCAAATCGATGCCCTGTCGGCATTTTTCCTGGTCGTCATCTACGCCGTCTGCCTGCTGGCCGCCATTTACAGCTACCACTACCTGGACAACCCCCAAAAGGCGCTTCGCACGGCCGGCAACTACTTTTTTTTCAGTCTGTTGACGATCTCCATGGCGCTGGTGGTGACCGCCGACAACCTGATCGCGTTCATGCTGTCCTGGGAAATCATGTCCCTGTCGTCGTTTTTTCTGGTGGTCTACGACTACGAAGCTGAGGAAAACCGCAAAGCCGGCTACCTCTATTTTGTGTTTTCCCAGGTCGGGGCCATGTTCATCCTGGCGGCCTTCGGCCTGATCTATGCCCATACCGGGAATTTCGGGTTTGCGGATGCCGCGGCCCTGCCCGAAACAGCCAAGATCATCGTTTTTGTGTTGGCTTTTATCGGCTTTGGCTCCAAGGCCGGTGTCTTTCCCTTTCACGTCTGGCTGCCCCATGCTCACCCGGCCGCCTCCAGCCATATTTCAGCGGTGATGTCCGGGGTGATGATCAAAACCGGTATCTACGGAATCATCCGCATGTATGTGATGTTGGACTGGCACACACCGCTGTTCGGCCATTTTGTGCTGATGGCCGGCATCATTTCCGGCATCCTGGGTGTCGTCTATGCCCTGGGACAACATGATCTCAAGCGTTTGTTGGCCTACCACAGCGTTGAAAATATCGGCATCATTTTAATCGGTCTCGGCCTCGGCATGATCGGCGCCGCCGCCGGTAATCCGGTCATGGCGGTTCTCGGCTTTGCCGGCGGCCTGCTGCATGTGCTCAACCATGCGATCTTTAAATCGCTTTTGTTTATGGGTGCCGGCATGGTGGTCCACAAAACCGGGACACGCTCCATCGACCTTATGGGGGGGCTCATTAAAAGAATGAAAATTACCGGGACCACCTTTCTGATCGGATCGCTGGCCATCTCCGGGCTTCCGCCTTTGAATGGTTTTGTGAGCGAGTTTTTGGTCTACATGGGTGGGTTTCGGGGTCTGGCACTGGACAAAACGTCCTTTGCGATGTGCCTGCTGGCCATTGTCAGCCTGGCGATTATTGGGGGTCTGGCACTGGCCTGTTTCACTAAAGTTGTGGGCGTTGTCTTTCAAGGCGAGCCCCGCAGCCGGGTGGCGGAAAATGTAGATGAAAAAGGGCTGACCATGCTCGTTCCCATGCTGGTTCTGGCGGCCGCCTGCATTGTGATTGGTGTCTTTCCAACTTTTTTCATGACAATGGCGCTTAAGGCCGTTGCATCGCTGGGTCTGGGTTACGGCCCTATTCCCCTTGAACCCTTGATCGAACTGACCGGCAATATTACGCGGGCGGCGTTACTTGTCTTTGCTGTATTTTTATTGATTCTGGCACTGCGCACACTATTGTACCGGGGCAAAACTGTGACCCGCTCCGGTACCTGGGGCTGCGGTTTTACCAGACCAACGGTTAAAATGCAGTACACCGGATCTTCCTATGCGGCTTCAATTCTGGAATTTTTCAGACCCTTCGCCCCGCTGACCGAAAATCATCCGGAGATACGGGGACGCTTCCCGGAAAAGAGCCATTACTACAGCCACGTCAGTGATATCGCCGAACTGCATATGGTCAACGTGGTGGTGCGTCCGGTGCTGGCGCTGTTCGAAAAACTGCGCTGGCTGCAGCACGGAGACATTCACCTTTACATCGGTTATATTCTACTGGCGATTGTGGTGCTGCTGTTTTTTGTCTGATAAGAGGTTCAGAGTTCTATGTTCAAGGTTCAGAGGTTAGGGTTCAGCACCGCCGCTACGGATTGAAGTAAGGCATAAAAAGAGAATAACGAATATCGAATAATGAATGTTCCGCCGAAGGC
>JAFDDW010000199.1 GCA_019310665.1 Deltaproteobacteria bacterium | reverse complement strand
CAGTACCAAACCAATGGCGCAAAGAATCAGCCACCCGCCAATTTTGGGACTTGAATTTCCATCATTATGATCGGACTGTCTGACATTCATGGACGGGGGCTCGCCGGGTTAGGCGCTTAGCGCCTTGTTTCTGTCAACATGTTGTCAGAAACTGAAGGTTTCAGGTGTCGGGGAGTGGAAGTGCTGAACACTGAAACCTATAACTTGCTCAATCGCTGTTGGGCGCCTCTACTGCCCCGCAGGGGCCACTTTTTCCGAGCGCAGTCTCGGAAAAAGCGCGGTACAAATTTAGTAATCGCGTTAAAATTCCATATAGCGCTTCTCCCAGTAGATAAGTGGTTCGTATCCAAACACCGCATTTAAATGATGCAAGAAGGCATGACGCCCTTTTTTCTGCCATAAGTCCGTTACGTTTTCATTAACCTGCTGGTAGAACTGTTTAATATCTTCAAGCGATGCCGGCCGTTGGTCTTTTAGGTCTTGGTCGGCGATTTCCGCCACTAGATTCAGCCACATCCGACTCACACCGGTGATGTAATACGGCCAGGTTTTCTGAATCGCAACCGGCCAGCTTTTATCACTGGTATCTTTAATATGAGGTCGTGTGATGTTGGTTGGATCGTCGTAAAGAATTTTATCTATGACTCCGGCAGACCGACAATTAGAGATAATTGGATCTGACCGCAAATCATCGAATATTTGTTGGGCTGTCGCAGGTGTTGAATAAAACCAGAAGGTAAACCGGCGACCCGCCCCGTCGCGATGGGCCCGGCGATGAAAACGCCATAAATGGAGGTCGTTTTTATTTTTCTCCAGCAATGGTAAAAACACCTGATGGGCAAGATACAGATCCATGTCCCAGTCAGGGTCAGTATCAGGCGGCCAGTTCATCCTGAAACGAACATGCCACCAGCCGTTGCCGGCGGGCAACTCTGCGGGCTTAATTGGTTTTACTTCATGCTTTTGAACCGGGCTGAGGGATGCACACCCGGTTAGAACGAACAGTAGCAAAAAACCGATTATCAACCCATAGCGAACCGTTTTGATCTGCACCGTTAACCTCCTCAATTTTAGTTGATTAGTTAATTACTCCGCCCTGAAAAATAGCACATTTAGGGTTGCAAATTGTTCTTTGAAAACGAAAGTAAGTTGTTAGATCGAAGGTCCGGCGGATTAATTATTTTATGCTGCGCATTTTTTTATGCTTTTTTTGACTTTTTAATTTCATCCCAGATGCTGATGTAAAAAAAATAGTACGGTAGTCATTTAAGCTCTCTTTAAAATCAGGCACCCGGTAGAGAAAGTTGCTGACGGCTTCCGATCGGATCCGTCTCAGATTAATTCCATAATTTAATTTTTTGTTTCACAAAAAATTGATATTTCCTTACTTTCGCATTCCGAATTCCAATTTCCGCATTCCGCAATTTGGGTTCAAGGATCGAAAGCCGAGTAACGGCATCTAAAGGCCAAATACTTCTAAGGCTCTTTGTGCCACGATATCCCCCCACTCCTGAACAAAATGACCGGCATCAGCAATTTCAAAAGGTTCCGGACAGCCTTTTAAATCATCAAGATAATTGGGTGCATAGGGAAAATCGGGCAACTCATTAAACCGTTCATCGGGTGTTCTTAAGACATCAGTCATACCGCACCTCCTTAATAAATAACCCACCTAATGATAATCGATTTAGATGTCAAAGACAATTCATTAAAAGGCCGGCGTTGGAATTCGCATAATCATTTGCCAATATTTATCATACAGTTTATAATTGGATCGAAATATTTTCACCATCTTCAAATGATCGAATATTCATTAGTCAATTCCGGATTGGGAGGATAAAATGAAAACGGCCGAAGACATCGTAAATGACAAGCAACGTGACATTGTCTCTATTTCCTGGGATCAGACGGTTCATCAAACTTGCCGTAAAATGAGCGCAACCAGAATCGGTGCAATTGTGATTGAAAAAGATGATGAATATGTTGGAATCTGGTCGGAACGCGACCTGTTGCGTAATATTTGCAATGAGGAATTTGATCCCAAGACAGCCAAGATCTTTGATTATATGAGCGCCCCGCTTCAATCCGCACCTCACGGCACCCGCATTTACAAACTTGAAGAAATGTTTTTGGGACTGTTTCTGCGCCATCTACTGATCGAAAAAGACGGCGAATACATCGGTATGCTATCCATTGGTGACGTTCTGCGGGCCAGCCTGCTTGCAAAGGCCCGGCAATTTCAAGAGCTGAATGAATTTGTCAGCTGGGACTATTATGAAAATTGGCAACTGGGAAGGAGCAAGAAACGCTGAGGGCAATTTTACAGCAACATAACCTTCAGCGGAAAATCCTCCGGAGACCTGTAGACATCTAAAAACTTTTCTGTTATAGATCACCGTTTTTAAAATAAAATTTTATTCAGGCTGGCCGGTTGTTGTCTAAACTTGCGAGTTCGGTTTCGAGGTTGAAAATGAGCTATTCCCGCTATCTGTTTTTCCCGCTGGTTCTGAGTTTGCTTTTGTTTTTTCCGCTGCCGCAGGCCGTAGCAGACGATGACAAAACCGATGAGGATGTCCAACAATACAAATGGTTTTTTACCCTCTATGGCGGCGCTTACACGCAGTCGGAATTGGAAGATAATCTGATGTTTGATATACACTTCGCAGATGATACCTATATCATTGTCGGGGCCCTGGCCAGAGAGCTCTGGCGCTATGAGGATTTTATCAGTTTCGAAGTCGAGGGACAGCTCGGCAAATATTTCGGCCAGGAACACCAGGGACAAATAAACGGTCTGATCATCGTGCGCTGGCTTAAATTCCCCTGGGACCAATATGTGGCTACAAGTTTTGCCGTGGGAGATGGACTCTCTTTTAATACCCATACCAGCGATGTGGAAAAAGACGACGATGAAGATGCCGGCCGCTGGCTCAACTATTTGATGTTTGAAGTAACCCTCGGGCTGCCGAAATATCCCCGGTGGGATTTTGTGTATCGTCTTCATCACCGTTCAAGCATAAGAGAACTGATTGGAGCAGGTGCATCTAATTTTGTCACCGCCGGTTTTAAATATGCCTTTTAAAACGGAAACCCTGGTCATCGGTGGCGGTGCCATCGGTATTTGTTGTGCCTTTTACCTCAATCGGCTGGGAAAAAACGTAGCGGTCGTTGACAAAGGAGAAATCTGCTCCGGAAGCTCCTATGGTAATGCCGGTTTGATCGTCCCCAGCCACAGCATCCCGCTGGCGGCACCCGGGGTCATCGCCCAGGGACTCAAATGGATGTTCAATCCCGCAAGCCCTTTTTATATCAAGCCTCGCTTTCAACGTGATTTTCTCTCCTGGTTGTGGAAATTCAGCCGGGCCTGCACTGAAAACAACGTGCGCCGAGGGCTGCCGGTTCTAAGCGATCTCATTTCCGCCAGTCTGGAATTGTTTGACGAGCTGGCAGCAATCGAGGATATCGATTTCAACTATGAAAAAAAAGGCGTCGTACTAATTTATAAAACCCCCAAAGAATTGGACAAAGGCGTCAAAGATGCGCAGCGGCTGCAGGAATACGGGATCGAAAGCCAGGTCCTGGAAAACAAAGATTTGACCCCCTACACCCCGGGTATGCAAACCTGTGCTGTGGGCGGCATTTTTTTTCCACAGGATGCCCAGCTGATCCCGGATCGATTCGTAAATCACCTGGCTCGCCATATTGAGGACAGAGGCGTTCGCCTGCTGACATCCGCAGAGGTGCTGGAATTTGAAACTTTTGATCGAAAGGTAACAACCGTTAAGACAACCCGGGGTAACATATCTGTCGAAGAGGTCATTCTGGCCGGTGGTTCCTGGTCTGTTGACCTGGCACGCGAGTTGGATATTAAACTTTGGATGCAACCTGCCAAGGGGTACAGTGTGACCTTCAAGCGGCCGCCGGTATGTCCCGTGATACCATTTATGATGGCCGAAACCAAGGTGGTTTTAACCCCCATGGACGACATGCTGCGATTTGCCGGCACCCTGGAGCTGGCAGGATTCGATATGTCGATTAACAAACGCCGCCTGCAGGCCATCCTCAAGACCGTCCCCGACTACTTTCCGGATTTCGATCTTAATGCCCTTGAGTTAATTGAAATCTGGCGGGGACTGCGTCCCTGTTCTCCTGACGGGCTTGCCTATCTCGGGCGGCCCCAGCGCTACGATAATGTCATTATTGCCACCGGCCACGGCATGAAGGGAATTTCGCTGGCGCCCATAACCGGCAAGATTGTCTCCCAGCTGGCAGTCAACGAACAGCCGCAAATTGATTTGACCGCCCTGAGCGTAGAACGTTTTGGTCCTCATTGAGCAAAATACCCCAAGAAATGCCTAAAGTTGAGGTTCGCCTCCGGCGGATCGATTTTATTAGAAGGAAAAAGGCGGCATACTATTAACGAATAACAGATAACTCCCAATTGGTTTTTAACTCAATTGGGATCTAGTTGAAGACCGCGGCGGCCGCACTGGCCAATTCGATCAGATAGTGGGGGAAAATACCCGCCACCACCATCACACAAATCAGCAAACCGGCAAGTATCTTAACGGGAGGAGAAACATGCAGGGGCGCCTGCGTCTCAGCCGGCTCCTGCATATAGGCGGCCTTTAAAATCAGAAGATAGTAGTAAAGGGATATGACCACGTTGATCATGGCGATCAGCACCAGGGTGAAATACCCTTTTTCCATGGCAGCCGCAAAAACCAGGAACTTTCCGGTAAACCCGATGGTGGGAGGAATACCGGCCAGACTGAGCACCGAAACCATCAGCGCCATGGCCAGCAGCGGTGAGCGGCGATGCAGGCCGGCCAGCTGGGCTATTTGTAGATTGCGGCCGTCATCGGCCACCTTGATCACCACCAGAAATGCGGTGAATTTCATCACCAGTAGGGCCATGGCATAAAAAATCACACTGGAATAACCGAGCTGATTCATGCTCAATATCCCGATAAGCACATAGCCGGCATGGGCCACAGCGGAGTAGGCCAGAAGTCTTTTAAGGTCCTTTTGAACGATAGCGGCCAGATTTCCCACGGTCATGGAAATAATGGACAGGATGACCAGAACCTGGACCAGGTATATGCTGCCATCGCCGGTAACAGCCACCATCCGGGTAAGAATGGCAATGGCAGCCACTTTCGAAGCGCTCGCAATATAGGCTGTTGCCTGATTGGCGGCAGCTTGATAGACATCCGGCGCCCAGAAATGAAAGGGAAAGACA
>JAFDDW010000198.1 GCA_019310665.1 Deltaproteobacteria bacterium | reverse complement strand
TACCCATGCGGGTAAATGATGCAGACGAATCGTTTGTCCTTGGGAGAGCACAAAGCCGTGCTCAACGGCATTTTCGAGTTCCCTTACATTTCCAGGCCAATCGTAAAGCAACATCGCGGCCATAGCTCTTTGGGTCAGACCGACAATCTTTCTGTCTTTTAAGATATTGAACTTTTCGATGAAATGGTCGACCAGGAGCGGAATATCTTCTTTGCGTTCCGATAGAATCGGTAAAGACAGCCTCATAACATTGATGCGGAAATACAAATCCTCCCTAAAGCGGCCGTCTTTCACCAGCTCATTCAAATTTCGGTGGGTTGCCGTAATGACCCTGGCATCGGCCTGAACTGATTTTGTGGACCCTAATGGTTCATAAGCTTTGTCTTCCAGTACGCGCAAAAGCCGAATCTGAACCGCTGGTGAAATATCCCCGATCTCATCCAGAAATATGGTGCCGTGTTGCGCCAGGGCAAACCGGCCGGGCTTGTCTTTTTTAGCATCCGTAAAAGCCCCGGCTTTGTAACCGAACAGTTCTGATTCGATCAGCGCGTCCGGAAGCGCCCCGCAGTTGACGGCCACAAAAGGCCCGTTTCGTTTCGAGCTGTGTCTGTGAATGGCGTTAGCGAACAGTTCTTTGCCGGTTCCGCTGGAGCCCTCTATCAACACCGTGCTGCCGCTTTTGGCAATTTGGGGAAGGATGGCAAACAGCTGATGAATTTTTTTATTTTTACTGACGATATCATCGAAAGAATACCGGTTGGTAAGTGCCTTGCGCAGCTCCCTGACGACCGTCATATCTCTGAAGGTTTCAACTCCTCCGATGATTTTGCCGTCCTCATTTTTTAAAAGCGCCGTGGTAACGCTAATGGGAATCCGTTTCTTATCGGCCCGCACGATGTAAACGGGCATGTCGAAAACCGGTTTCCCGGTCGCGATGCTTTTGCGAATCAGGCAGCCGGATTCGCAAACACTGGCCCTGAAGACTTCATAACACCGCTTTCCAATGGCTTCTGTTCTTGGAATACCGGTGATCTCTTCTGACGCCCGGTTAAATGAGGTGATGCGCGAATCCATATCAACGGTGAAAACACCGTCTGCCAGACTATCACAGATGATTTTCTGGTGTTCCGATACGGCTAAAGTGTTATTTTTCATTTCACCTCCCCGGTCCTATCATCGACATGGCTGGGCCCCGGGAGTCATCGTTTTGAGTTTATTATCGTCCCCAGGACCGGGTTGTATGAATGTGCACTAAAATGGGTTCAAATTGTTCCTGTAAATTTTACGGTAAAGGTTCATTTTGTTCCCGAAAAACAAACATTGAATACTTGACAGTCAAGGCCGTATCACTGATATTTACTTAACTATCAGGTAGATAGCCAACCTCATCTTCCCTGTTCACCTTGTGGGTATAAAAATTGCTGTACTATCGAGTGTATTGTTTTACCCTCGCTAGGCATTGGATTGATTGATGCTCATTTTGATCCAATTCTTTATCGAGCCCAGTTCCAATAATAAGCTCCCCGGAGCCGATTTAGATATTGTTTCCACCCCTAACCAGGACATCGCTTGATTTATATCCAATCTGCATACCATTAGGTTTGTATAAATTCAAGCACCGAGTCGGGTTGCGCCGGAAATTTTACAGGCAGTTTGTCTGCCGAACGGCTAAATCCCTAACCCTAAGGACTTCAAAGAAAGGAGCCCCCCATGAAGCAAATGATCAACTGGAAATTAGTATTGGTCGGTGTTATTTGCAGCGCCTTTTTATTAGGCGGAATATTGCTGCGGGAACCAGACGTTATCGCCGCCCAAAAATCAAAAAGTGCTGCCAAAAGGGAAGGACAAATAAAAGCGTTTCAGGTCTATCAGCAAAAATGCCTGGGTTGCCATGATTCGGTCGCTGATCCGGAAAAACCGGGCCGTACCCGGGATGACTGGCACTTGATCATCAATATCATGCATGATTACGGGCTTGATTTGACCGAAGAACAAGGTGAGCAGATCATCGATCTGCTCTATGACCTTCGCCGGGGTCTTGAAAGAGAGGCCGGGTAAAGGGTTTATTTAATTAAATTCATCAGGAAAGGAGAGACTAACATGAAACGAAGAACATTTTTAAAATCGTTGGCAGCAACAGGAATTGCCGCTTCGGCCGCCGGGACAATGCCCAAACTGGTCGAGGCTCGTAAAAAGGTGGATATCGGTGAAATTAAGAGCGTTAAAGTTGACGTTCTGACCGAAACCAGCTGGTTTGACAACGACAATTTAAAAAAACATATGGTTGACTATGGCGGGGCCATGACCAACCAGTACACGATTCCATGGGACTGGGACAACGCCGGCGGCTATGCCGCCCTGCTGACGGTGACAACCCTGGAGGGCAAAGAAAGAAAATTTCTGCTGGATTCGGGCTGGAACAACGAGTGGATGGATTATATCTGGGAGATGAATAATATACCGGCCATGCTGAAAAGCGGGGAGATTGAGTTTATGGTATTGTCCCACTTTCATCTGGACCATTACTGGGGAATTGAATCCACCCTCAAGCACAAACCCGATATCACCCTGTATGCACCCAAAACCCACTACCCCGAAGACATGCAGCTGCTGAAAGGCGCCCATCTGACCGCCAAGAACAAGGAAGGCAAGGACGTTCACATCTGCAAAAATGATCATCCCCACACCGGTAAACTGGTGTTGACCAATCCCGACGGTGATACCGGTGACGGCATTTACCGCCTCATGCCGGGGGTTGCGACCAGGATGTTTGATGTACCCATTCTGCTGCGCGTGCGTGGTGAGAACGTCTTGTATTTCAATGTGAAGGATAAGGGAATTGTCACGGTAACCGGGTGCTGCCACCCCGGAGTCTTATCCCTGTTTTCATACGCCCGTAAAAATTTCAAAGGCTACAAGCCCTACGGTTGCTATGGCGGTCTGCATATTACGCTTTTTGAAACCTGGGATCCAAAATTTGACGATATCATCAAAGGGGTCAAGGCATTTAAAATCAAGAAGTTGGGTTGCAATCACTGCACCGGATGGATCTGGGCTGAAAAGGCCGCGGCTGCCGGTGTACCCGTCGTCAAAGGGACCAACAAGTATAAAACCTATAAAAAACAGTCCTCGGTCGCAACGGCCAGCAATGCCTTTTTGACCAACGGAGATTCGGTTGTATTCTGATCTGCGTCGATCAAACTAAGGGGCCACATGACATGGCGGGAAAAGAAGGCCCCTGCAATTGCTTCTTTTCCCTCTTTTTCTTTAAGGAGGACCGAATATAATGAATGAATCCATAGACTCACAGAAAAATTTTAACTACCTGTTCGGGCTCATTAATCTGGCCGTGGTATTCTGTATCGTCTGGCTCCTGTGGTATGTGTTCCTGCACCCGAACGCGGTGATGAAGCTCTACACACCGATGTACGGATTTTCACTGATCGTTGCTCTGCTCACCGTCATCGTTTTGATGAACAATGTTGCCGGCTATTACCCCTTTGCCGAAAGCGCGCCGGAGGGTATGGGCCTTTTTGCAAGGGGAATCATCTTAACCGTTGTCTCGATTCTTCTGATGCTGGTTTTGATTTATGGTTTCTTCTGGGGCTTTATCGGCAAGTTCGGAATTGCCTATTTCAGCCCCAAATCCATCATCGCATCCGGTGGAATCGGCGCCGAGATGTTTGTAGCCCGGGAAAATGCTTCCACCGCCATCGTCTATTTCTGCACGGCCTTTCTATGGCTGGCCATCTTCTGGCGGGTTGGATTCAACCGCTGGCCATGGCAAAATGCCGCCCGGGGGGTTCTGGCATGGTCCAGACTGTTTGCCATTCTCTTTTTTGTCAGTATCGCCTATGCTGTTTTGTTTCATCCCCACGTCTGTTCCCTGTTCTACCCGGCCCAGTTAAAGGCCGGAGTTGAACCCTGGTGGGCGGAGTTTGCCGGAACCGGAAGCGCCTTTTTCAACCTGGGGTTGGTGCTGTGCACCCTGTTCTGGATTATTGCTTCTGATATGCTCTGGGAGGGATATCCCTGGAAGTTAATGGAAAAAGACGGTGAGGGAACGCTCCTGAAGGGTGTGGTGGCTTTTTTTGTAACCCTGGTCCTGGGAATGATCCTTCTTTTTGTATTATTAAAAGTCATGAATATTTTTTGGGACGAAGCCTTTATGGGGGGGCAGTACACCGACGGCCCTGATTTTCGCTATATCCATGCCGGCGAGATTGGCGGGTTTTTTATTCTGGCAGCGTTTATCTTGAAAAATTATTTTAACAACTTCCCCAATTTCGGCGGAATCTGGTCCCGGGCCATCATCCGCACCGCCATCACTGTGATCGGCGGAATGCTTATTTACCTGTTTTATTTTTCACCGGCCACCGCCTTTTTTCTGGGCAAAGTGTACGGATTTGCTCAGCCCGGTGACACGCCGTTGGTGTGGACCATTCTTTTTCTGTGCGTCATTATGGTTCAATGCGATTTTTTTGAAGGCTGGCCCCTGAGAAGGACGGTCGGGGTTGAAACGGGCGCAGAAGAAATCCCGGGTGAAATTGCCCGCAACACAGCCTAGGGGAATCATGGTGGATAAAAGCAAAAGAGAATTCTGCCGAACGTATTTTTGGCAACAGACGGCAGAAATTATTTCCGGGTTTAACGCCGGGGTTCAAGAAGCCAAGGAAAAGGAAGCCTTTGACGATTTTTTTGAATCGTACGAATCAAGCTATGCTTTGACCCTGGCCTACCCGGATGAAATAATGATTGCAACTGCCCGCCGGTACGGAATCGAGACAGAGGGGCGTGAAAAAAACGAGATCGTCAAAGAGCTCCTTAAAAAGAAGGGAGGCTACGATTAACGACACAGAGAGTTTTTTTCGCAATAAAATTGAGAATCCATTGATAACCGCCTCCTGGGTTGAAAGGGTAAAACATGCGATTGGGCTGGAAGCCGTCAGTCCGGTATGGGGTGAACAACCGGCATGGTACTTCTGGATTGAGAGCCTAGCGGGTGGGTTCTCACTCCAGTTGGAGCACGCTTCAACTGAAAAAGCGGGGAACGAGGAATGGGGCAACGGAATTTTTAGCATTAAACATTATCCACATCCCCGGCAAAAAGTATTCAAAGATTTTTCGTTTCAGGAGCAGTGTTTTATCCGAAGTGAGTATTTTGACCGAACCCAAACACCCCGCTTTGAATACAAAGAAAAGATGCCCACAACGCTGTTTAATGTCGCCACCATGCAATACCTGGCCGGACCGGATG
>JAFDDW010000197.1 GCA_019310665.1 Deltaproteobacteria bacterium | reverse complement strand
TGTGAATCAGGCGTTTTGACAAACTGGAGCTTGCGGCCGGATGAAAACTCATATTGAAATTTTAGTTTGCTAAGGGTGACCAGGGGTGAGGATACCGAATAGTGCCGGATAAACATCATGTTTTCTGCGGCGGATATTATGTTCAAATCCTTTTGCCGGATGGTGTCTTCAAAATTTGGTATGCTGCCGCAAAGGTCGGGATCATAATGCTGGTAGACCAATGCTTTGATCTGTTGCGGGTCAATACCGGTCTGCAGTATCTTCAACATGACCGTCGCAAAATCCGGCCGACTGCCCCCGTCAATGACCACGGCTTCATCATTATCGACGATAAGATAGGGGTTACAATGCAACCCGGACGGGGCATCGTAAAACCCGACCCAGAAAATCCCCGGTGCGATTTCGGCCGCGCTCTCATAATCTGCATCAGTATGATTAGATTTCGACATCGTAACTTTCCCTGGTTTGGATTTTGTCAAATTGGATAAAAGGCCAGAAGCTGCGGCGGCAGCGTCGTCCCGAAAGATTGATAGGTCTGAAACCACAGCAAAAAAGGGCCGGATGGATAGATATAGTGCACCGCTCCCATGCCCAGTGTCATATAGGCCTTCTTTTGATATTTTTCAATCGGCATTAAATGGAAGAAAGGACTTTTTTTGGCAGCAGCCATTTTTTCAATCATTAGATCAAAAGCTTCTTGCGCCGCCTTGGGATCGGCGTAACGCGAAATATATAAAAGATCCTTCTTTTCACCCTCGCCGTATTCGGCAATAACATTGCCATCGGTGGCCACGGATTGACCGTGCATCTTGTTTACCACCCGGGCCGCCTGCTTTCCGGAAACTACGCGAAAGCGCTCTTTTTCTCCGATCTTATCAGGGGTGGGCAAATCCGGTGCGCTGGTGCAGCCTGATAAGATAAAGCCGACAACCAGACCGATTAGTTTACATTTTCTTGCCAGATTCATATTATATAATAGACCTCGGCTAATTGAATGTGATATTGTCACCCGAAATTTTGAGGTGTTTGTTAAACCGTTAACCGAATTGCAAATCATTTTGTAATTCATAATTTGGCACGCGTAAAGAAATAAATGAACTTACCAACCCTGCTGTTAATAGCACCGCCGATATTGATCGCTTTAACTTTTCACGAATGTGCCCACGCGTACGCCGCTTACCGCTATGGAGATGATACGGCCAAGCAACTCGGCCGCCTGAGCCTGAACCCGCTGCGGCATTTAGACCCCCTGGGTACCATCATGATTTTTCTGGTCCATTTCGGGTGGGCCAAACCGGTACCGGTCAACCCTTATCGGCTGAAAAATCCCAGAAAGGATATGCTCTGGATCAGTGCTGCCGGTCCCCTGGCGAATATGGTATTGGCGCTGGTCAGCGGCTTGCTCCTCAGGTTTCTTTTCACCATTGGGGGCACCCCGGATTATCACACCGGCACTGTTATGGGGCTGTTTATGTTTATGGTGGTCATGAGCCTGCAAATCAACCTGGCGCTGGCGATTTTTAACATTCTGCCCATTGCGCCGCTGGACGGCTCCAAAATTTTAGCCGGACTTTTACCGGTCGGCTTTGGAAAATTTATTAGAGTGCTGGCACGCTATGGCCCTTTTATCCTGATTGGATTAATCATTATCGGCCGCGTCAACGACGTGTCGATCCTGGGCGGGCTTATCTGGCCCTTTGTCGACTTTTTCAGCAACCTTTTTGCGGGTATATAACAGATGACAGATAGCAAATAAGATAGGTTCTGCCATAGCTTCAAGTTTAGATCTCTGTATTCTTCCTTGAGCAAAGCCCTACCGTATGATCAGGGTTTAAAACCATATGAATTGTTTCTTCATCTGCTATAGAATCAGATGGAGCTGATTTGAGTTTGAAACCCAGTTTTTTATATAACTTTACCGCCTTTGTATTATTTGGATATACATTTGTAGCAGAGCGAGGTATCAGATTTATTTCATTTGTTCAGCATTTCCTGAAGCTCAGAGAAATTGACCCTGGAGGTTAAATCAGTGCTTAATGGAGTGACAGAAATAAACAGCGAGTCCTGGGCGTCAGCTTGGTGCTTAGGGCTCTTAGATTTTAATTTGCACGCTTTGGCCATGTATCTGTCAGACGATAGCCACCAGGCCATGGATCTTCTGGATCACACATTAATTGGTGTGTCCCGGTTATCCATCCTCGCCCACGTATAGTCGGTATAATGGCCGCCACCTTACCAATGCTGGTCTTGTCTAATATTGTGCAGTCAAACCTTGATCCAATAATGGAATTCGCAATGAACCGATCCCCGACTTGCATTTCCCCTCTTGCATGAAGTACCGCCATTCTCGCAGAACATCCTGTGCCACAAGGAGAGCGATCGAGTTTTCCGGGATCAATGGCAACCGTATTGCGACCGCTTAGAATTTCATCCTGGCGCTCTATTGGCATTACAAACTGGCAGAAAGAAATCTTGTTCCAATCGCGATTGGTCGGATGTTGAAAACCGATTTGCTCGTTGGCTGCCGCTGTGATCTTAGCGCCAGCTTCTGCGAGTTCTCGAGCCTCATCGGGAACAATTTCAAATCCAAGAGACTGTGCATCAACGAGAACAAAACTGTCACCGCCATATGCTGTGTCAACAGTAAGGGTACCTATTCCCGGAACTTCGAGTTTTACACCCAGTTTGTCGGCAAACGATGGAACGTTTTGGATCTCAATACTCTTGGCCTTACCATTTTCACAATAAGCTTTAACAGGCACTATCCCCGCAGGTGCTTCGAGTAGGAACGTTGTCTCTGGTTCACGCATCTGAATCAACCCGCTGTCTAACAGAACGGTTGCAACACAAATTGAATTTGAGCCAGACATGGGCGGTGTATGCTCTGGCTCCATTATGATGAAACCGAAAGCTGCCGCTTTATCTTTCGGCGGTACCAATAGATTGACATGCTTAAACACACCACCCCTTGGTTCGTTCAAAACGAACTGGCGCAACGCCTGATCATTTTCAATCCAGCGGGATTGCTCCCAGACACTGTCACCCGGCGGTGGGCTCACACCGCCGACAATGACGTTTCCAACTTCACCTTCAGCGTGACAAGACACGATGTGTACGACCTTAGTTGATCTCATTTAATAATCCAATCGCTATACCCATTTTAATTGTTACCTTACCAATGCTTGCAAGCCCTAACGATAAGCTCACTGGTTTGAAAGATAGTAGCGTCAAAGCTTGAACAGTGAATTAAGCTGACCGAATTGAATCGTATCAGGCCTGAATTCCAGTTCAGTCGTAAAGATCTAGGTCAGGATACAATTTTTTGGCGCAATCCGGGCAAATACCGTGGCTGAATGCAGTGCCGGTATGCTCCTGAATATAGCTTTCCAGCTGGTTCCAATAGCCTTTATCGTCTCTGATTTTTTTGCATGCCGCACATATGGGTAAAAGGCGGCCCAAGGTCTTTACTTCGTCAAGGGCCTTTTGAAGCTTAACGATCAACTTCTCTTTTTCCTCTTCTGCTTGCATGCGCTCTTTGATTTCCGCTCTCAAGCTTTGGGTTTTTCTGGCAACTTCCCGCTTCAGATACCAGAGCCCTACCATCGCCAGTAGGAACAGAATGGGTCCGAGAGTGAAAAGCAGATATTTTAGTATCAATGTCAAGGGAACGGAAGGCCGCGGAAGAATCGGGCCGAACCACTTGCTATAAAGCTCGTTATAGGTTCCATTTGCAATGACTATGGCCAGGCCTTCGTTCAGAAGCGCCAGCAATTCTCCATCGCCATCCTGCACGGCAATACAAAACTTCTGTTCAAAACCCGACAGTGGTTTGCCGACCGGTTTCAGGCTTGTTTCCTGAATCGAGCTGACATTGACGACATTGGAAATACCCAGCTTTTTGATAAGCTGCAGACCGACCAGTTGCTGGATGACAACCGCATCGTGCTGACCCTCCGAGAGCAATTTCATGGCTTGCTCAAAGCTGTCGGTCAATATCAGTTTATCAGACAAGTTTTCTTTGACGGCATATTCATGGGCCGTATCGCCCCGCATCACCAGGACTTCCTTGTCTTTCAAATCCTGCTTGCTGCGAATTGACTTTTCCCCTTCACGCACAAAAATGGTGCCGTGCATCCGCAAGTAGGGAGCGCTAAAATCAAATAGCTCTTCCCGTTCCCGGGAATAGGAGACGAGAGGAAGAACATCAAGCTGTCTGTCTATCAGTTTCTGCTTGATTTCATGCCAGGGGCCGACATGGATGCTGACCTCCAGGCCCGTGGCGTGGGCAACCGCCTTCAGTAAATCAACTGAAAAACCATCGGCGCTGCCGTCTGCCCGGACCAGGGCAAATGGGGGATAGTCTAATTCGCTGGCGGATTTGAGTATTCGGCGGTTGGCCCTTAATCGATGTTCAGCGCTTACGGCGGGCGGCATAAGCCCAAGGATGATCGCGATGACAACCAATTGACAAAAGACCACGACACGATAGGCCAACATTAAGAAAACCTCAATTCATCGATTAATATCAAAGCCCTTTTGTGGGCCTTACGTTAGTTTTGCAGGTTGCACAACAGAAAGTGCTCGTCAAAAACTGATCCGATGAGCAGCGTGTTTTCAAAGACGGCCGCCACACTGGAACCCGAAAGCGGTTGGCCATGGCTCAGATAGATCTCTTTGACATCATACTGACCGGGTGCCTTCTTCTCCACCTTTATCACCTGGGATGGTGACAAAACGCCGGGGTCTTTGGAATGTTTAACAAAGGTCAAAAGCTTGGGATGGGAACCGATCCATAAATCACCCCTTTAAAATGCGGCTTGATTTCCCTGAATTCCCCGGCATCGTAAAACGTCTTCACCATGAAGCCCGCTAAAATGAGCACCAGCACCAGCAAGGTTAGGATCGTATTTCTCAGATATTTTGACATTTCACAATCTCCGGTAGACAATGATGAGAATTATTATCCTTAAATAATTATAGACGCAAGATAAAATAAGACCTGCTGGGTGAATTGCGCAGGCGGCGGCTGGAGGTGGAGGCCAGGCTGTGCCTGGGGGCGGATTACAAAGAGGCAAGCCAGGATATGTTCCGCAATGCCATGCGGGCGGGAATGATCCCGTCGATCAACTCCATGATGGGGGTGGGCATCGTGTTTATTCCCGGCATGATGACCGGACAGATTCTGGCCGGAGCCGATCCCGTGCAGGCCATCCGCTATCAGATCATCGTGATGGTCATGCTGGTGGGATCAACGGCCA
>JAFDDW010000196.1 GCA_019310665.1 Deltaproteobacteria bacterium | reverse complement strand
TACCCCGGTCGATCAACTGGACACCCTGGGAGAGTTGACGACCTACGGTCCGTCGCAGATCACGGCCTATTCGGAGGCCACTGCCGGCATGATTTTAAAGCAGTCGCGAAACAATCCTCTGGGGGTCCCGATCCCATCGGCGACCGATGAAAAGACCCTGCTGAACATGTTCGCACCGCTGATACGCCAGGATGTCGTGCAATCTTATGACAAGATCGGAGAGGTTGTCTGGAAAGACAATCACGTGCGAGTGAACCCCGAGCAGCCGACGGTCTATTATTATTTTACCCATGCGCGATTCAAGGGCGAGCCGGTATTGCAACTGAATTATGCTTTCTGGTATTCTGCCAGGGATGGGCCGAATTCCCCCTGGATTGAGCGGGGGCCGCTCGATGGGCTGACCGTTAGAATTTCTCTGGATAATGACGGCCGGCCTTTCATGGTGGATATTATGAACACCTGTGGATGCTACCATTTTTATGTTCCCGATCAACAAAGGGTTAAAAGAGTGATACCGACCCCCCAGGAAGTGGATGTTTTTGTACCGCGCTGGATGCCTGAATTATTTCCCCAAAAGCAATTGACTATTCGGATAAACTCCGGCTGGCATCAGGTGGTTCACCTGGGATCTGAAAGTAAGCCGTCGGGTTTTTTATCCTATCGGCTGGTGGCCTACGAACAACTAGAAATGCTGCCGCATTCGGAAAACCATTACGAAAGCATATTTAATTCCCGCGGAATCGCCAAGGATTCCGAGCGCATTGAGTTTCTCATTTTTTTTCCCATGGGAATCCCGGATGTCGGCAGTATGCGCCAGCGCGGACATCACGCCGTTAAGCTGGTAGGGCGTTCGCATTTTGAAGATCCGCAAGGACCTTGCCCGGCTGTACCGGCAAAAGGCGCAGAAACTGCACCCTGATAAAGGCGGTGATCACGATAAGTTTGTCAGGTTGACCGAAGCCTATCATGAATTGTTGCGAACCAAAAAATAGTATGGTGATTCCGAAAATGAAAAAATCAGAATTGTTTGATTTCGATACACCGGTAGAGCGGCGCGGTACAGCCAGCATGAAATGGGAAAAATACAAAAATCAGGATATTATCCCTCTGTGGGTTGCCGACATGGATTTCCGATCACCACCTGCTGTCATCAGGGCCATTCAGCAACGGGCTGCCTACGGCGTGTTCGGTTATACCCTGCCCCCGGAAGAGTTAAACCAGATCGTCATTTCAATGCTTCAAAAAATCTATGACTGGTCCGTGAAACCCGAATGGCTGGTGTGGCTGCCCGGTCTGGTAACCGGCATTAACCTGGCCTGTCGTGCCGTGGGTGCGGATGGTGATGACGTGATGACAGCGGTTCCGGTCTACCCGCCCTTTTTATCCGCTCCCGGATTCTGGCGTCGTAATTTAATTAAAGTCCCGCTGAAGGAGAAAAACAACCGCTGGCAATTTGATTTTAACCGGCTTGAACAAATGATCACCGAAAAAACCCGGATTTTTATTCTCTGCAATCCGCACAACCCGGTGGGTCGTGTGTATACACGTGATGAACTGACTGCGCTGGCTGTCATCTGCAACAGACATGATATCGTGATATGCTCGGATGAGATTCACTGCGATTTGATTCTGGATGAGGATAAAGCGCATATCCCGACGGCCACGCTGGATCCGGAGGTAGCCGCCCGCACCATCACCCTGATGGCGCCCAGCAAAACATTTAACCTCCCCGGCCTGGGCTGTGCCTTGGCCGTGATTTCCGAAAAAAAACTTCGGCGGCAGTTTAAAAATGCCATGGCCGGAATCGTTCCCAGCCCCAACGTATTGGGTTATGCGGCTGCGATAGCCGCTTTTGGGGAATGTGATGACTGGCATGCAGCGCTGCTTGACTACCTGCGCGGCAACCGCGACACCGTTGAACGGGCGATTCAACAAATGCCTCCGTTTTCGATCGCCCCTGTGGAAGCCACCTATCTGGCCTGGATAGATATGCGATCCGCCGGGCTGAAAAATCCAGCCAAATTTTTCGAAAAAGCAGGGGTGGGTCTGCAGGATGGGATCGAGTTTGACGGTCCCGGCTTCGCGCGGCTTAATTTCGGATGCTCCAGGAGTTTGCTGGACAAGGCTTTGGAAAGAATGACAGCGGCAGTGGAAAAAGTATCGCAGTGAATACTATGCACAGATTAGGATTGGATCCGGAATTAGGATTTATCCAATCCCCAATCTCGAATCCGCAATCCCAAATTGTAGGACCCGCAACCCGTACCCCGCAACCTCTCACTGTTTGTATCCGATTGCCCGCAGCAGATCTTTGCGAGCCTTAATATCTTCTTCGCTTTCAATACCTTTGGATGAAAATCCGTCAATGACACCGAGGATGCCCCGTCCCAGATCGGTTTCGGCAATGATAACCTCCACCGGATTGGCGGTGGCACAAAAAATGCGGCATACCTCAGGTACATTTTTGATCGCGTTTAAAACATTCACCGGATACATGTCTTTCATGAAAATAATAAAACTGTGGCCGGCGGAAAGGGCCCAGGCATTATTTTTGGCCAGCTCGCGCATTTCATCGTCTGTGCCGGTGTGCCTTACCAGGCATACATCCGAGGCTTCACAGAAAGCTAACCCGAATTTAGCCATGGGTACCGTTGACACCATGGCTTCATAGATATCTTCTACGGTTTTTATAAAGTGAGACTGACCCAGTATCATATTCATATTGTCCGGATTTTCGATGGCGACGGTTTTAATCTCCATGGGAACCCTCCTTTCGAAAAAAATGGCTTATATTAAAAAAAAGACTTGATTTGTTGTTTTTGGCCTGCTAAATGGCAAAACTTATAGTGCCCATACTCTCTGAGCCCGAATTGAAAAGCGGCAATGCACGCATGGGCATTTTGCGTAAGCCTGAGCCGTACCTAGCTGATTGTGCGAGTTAATGTAGCCTCCCACTGCTGCGGCTCAGGCTTTTTTATGCCCTTCTATCGTTAGCCCCGCATGTAATTTACATATTGTGCTCGACTTTATTAATGTATTTGTGGGACACAACACTATCCACCAATAGAATGCATTTGGCCGCATACCCGTGACGGACCTTGTACGGATAGATTGTGGTCGGATGGCTTATGGCGCACGGCTTTAAAAAATATTTCGGCCAGTTCCTTGTCGGAGCATCCGCTTCGCAGAGGGCCTTTAACATCCTCATGCCGGTCGGACAAAAGGCACGGCCTGAGCTGGCCGCGTGCAGTTAACCTGAGGCGGTTGCATCTGTCACAGAAATGATGACTCAATGCATGGATGAATCCGATTTCTCCCAAAGCACCTTCAAACCGGTAGCGCTGGGCCGGACCATCACTGGCCGAGTTACGAACCGGTATGAGGTTGCCGAGAACGCTGATGCGTTTCTTAATTTCAGGAGCGAGCAGAAGCGGGCCGTTACCCATTTGTGATTCACCAATGGGCATGTATTCAATGAAACGGATATGAAACGGATAATCAAACGATAACTGCGCCATATCGATTAACTCATCGTCATTCACACCATTCAGGGCCACAATGTTTAATTTAATGGGATGAAATCCCATTTCCCGGGCCCCTTGGATGCCCTGCCAAACCTGGTCGAAAAAATCCATTCCGGCAATTTTTTTAAATTTTTCGCGTTTGAGCGTATCCAGACTGATATTTAGTCGCTTAATGCCGGCAGATCTAATTTTTTCCAGGCTATCTTTTAAAACCACCGCGTTGGTGGTAAGAGATAGATCAGAAATCCCTGCCATACGGCTCAATTCAGTCAGGAAACCGTAGACGCCCTTTCTGACCAGAGGCTCTCCGCCGGTTATCCGGATTTTGGATATCCCCAGTGTTAGCCCGACCCGCACGAATCTCAAAATTTCTTCATAGGTTAATATTTCATCGTGCGCGAGTCTTGCAATCTGATCCCGGGGGACACAATAGATGCATTTCAGGTTACATCTGTCGGTAATGGAAATACGCAGATAGTTCAAATGGCGGTTGCAAGGATCGATTAATTTTAAGTCAGCCAATTTCTATGTCCAGATAATGCATTTTGGATTTTAGATTGCGGATTTCGGATATAAAAAAACTAAAACCTTACATTCCAAGTACGAAGCCTTTAACCCGTAGCGCGCAACTCGAAACACGTAACGCAATCAGGTCCCATTTTCCAGTATTCCATCATTTCAATTGGGGCGAAGCCCCTATCTTGAGATAATATGTGTATATCACCTATTTTTTAATGCCGAACTTCTCACAATACTCGGGAATTTCAATCATCGGCGGTCTTTCAAACCCGATAATTTTTGATACAGCCGGCTGATACTGGCTGTCGACGAGGTTGTACTGGATGATTTCATCATAAAGATTGTTTTTTAAATCGATTAACCCCGACCTTTTTTGACGATTGATGAACGTTTTTATAATGGCAAAAGACATTCTGCCCAGGGCTTTGGTGTCCTGGTTGCGGTGAATTCGACGGTCAAGATCTACCTGGGCAATCACATCCAGACCCCACTTTTCGTAAATATCCAGAATCATGCTGGTTTCCACACCGTATCCGATGGGAAAGGGTAATTTTTCAAGTACTTCCCGATAACCGGCGTATTCACCTGATAGGGGCTGGAGGATCTGGGTGAGTTCCGGGAAAAAAAGCGAGAACAGCGGCCTGATAACCAGTTCCGTAACGCGCCCCCCGCCGGTGGGCCTGATTTTGTTTTTGCCGATGGATATCGGTCGGTCGTAGAATGCTTTGGCATATTTAATTGGGTCGTATAAGAGAAGCGGGCCGATCAATCCATAGGCAAAGCGGTGGTGAATATTTTTAATATCGGCATCGATATAAACAATGATGTCTCCTTTGGTAATGTAAAGGGCTTTCCACAGGTTTTCACCCTTGCCTTTAAATTTTTCAAGATGGGGTAGAATCTCGTTGGCGTCATAAACATCGGCCCCAAAGGATTTTGCAATTTCGACCGTATTATCGGTTGAGCCCGAGTCAATGACCACAATCTCATCCACCAGCGGGTAGCGCGTCATGAGCTCGGATTTCATGATGATGATTTCTTTGGCGATGGTTTTTTCTTCATTCAGGGTCGGCAAACAGAGAGATATTTTGAGGTTCTTTTTTTGCTTTTCCTCAACCAGATGAAAAAGATCCTTGAAGTCCGAATAATGAAAGGTATTTTTTTCCAGCCAGTTATTGTTCATCGCAAACCCCGCTGTCAATTGCCTTTATAACGCCGACCACCTGGGCAATTCCCTTAAACATGGGTTCAATTTCCATCGTGGCTTTATGGGTGTAGTAATGTTCCCCATAGGTGATACCCAGGGTCACCGACGGTATCTTGCGGGAAAGAAAGATGGAAAGGGCCGATTCCGTCGATTTGCTGGTCGGTTTTATTCCCAGTGATTTCAGGATTGCGGCCGTGCTTTTTACCAGAGGATGGTTAAATTTCAGCCTGGCAGACTTTAGGTTGCTGATGGTTTTAATATTCAGATCCACTTCGTTTTCGTGACCGATTCCGTCGACGATGTCCTTGATGTCATTGTAAGTGGATTTTACCATTTTGTAGGAATCGCTGCGAATTTCAAATCCCAGGGTGGCATCATAGGCAATTTTTCCGTGGTTGGCACCGCCTGAGATTTTTCCGACCACCACCCGGGACCGCGGTCTCTGGGGCAGACTCAGCCTCATCATGCCGTTGATGACCTCATTTAAGATCAGGATGGCATTGGGTGTGTCGGTATGCATGGCGCCTTTTTCTTCGGAAACACTGCATGAGATTTCTCCCCGGATCATGCCGTCCGAGAAATAGTTCAGACGTCCAAGATCAACACCTTCTATGCATATGCTTCCCCTGATCGGTGTCGTCCAGGTTTTCAGCAGGTGCCGAACCCCCCGTAAATTGCCTTTGCCGATTGACTGGATGGTACCGGCCAGAACGATATCGGATTCAAAAGTCATCCCCAGCTTTTGAAAAATAATAGGCAGTGACAGCAGGACACCGACGCCCAGAGAATTGTCCAGAATTCCCGGTCCGGTAATGGTATTTTCTTTGATGGTATAATTAAAAACGATGTCTTTTTCAAAAAACGTATCCAGGTGGGCCACAACAAAG
>JAFDDW010000195.1 GCA_019310665.1 Deltaproteobacteria bacterium | reverse complement strand
ATGTTTGCGCATGATAAAGGCATATTTAGTATCCTTGCGCATGGATCCATCGGGGTTCTGCATCGGATACCAGCCGCCGTCGGGCACGTCGCCCTGCCAGCGCTTGCTGACGTATTTGCCGTCCTTGATGTCCCCATCGAACTTGATGACCCAGTCTTTGAGATCCCAGGGTTTGCCCTTCAGATCCACCGAGGCGCGGTTGTAAATGATGCGTCGATTGACCGGCCAGCACCAGGCAAACTGCGGGTACAGCCCGATCCGGTTCGGTGCGTCTTTGGTGCTGCGCCGCGCCGCCATATTGCCTTTTTCGGTATAACTGTTGCAATACAGCCAGTTGGCCGAAGAAGTCGAGCCGTCGGCCTGCAGGTAAGCAAAACTGGGTACCAGGGTGCCCTTTTTGAAGTTTTTGCCTTTTACGGTGACATCCTTCTGAAAGTAGCCGTTGATTTCCTTGGCCACCTTGTGGGGGTCATATTCGCCGTGGGTCAGATAATCCCATTTGAGGTTGGCGATGGGCTCGGGGAAAGAGCCGCCCTTTTTGTACTCGGCCTTGATTTTGTTGCCGAGTTCCATGATCATCTGGCCATCCGGCAGGCTGTTACCCAGCGGTTTGGGGCCCTGATAGCGCCACTGACTCCAGCGGCCGCTGTTGGTGATGCTGCCTTCCTTTTCAACAGAGGCGGCCGCCGGCAGGAAAAAGACCTCGGTCTTAATACTGGCCGGAGTTACCCCCGGTCCCTTCCAGAAAGAGCCGGTTTCATTGTCAAAGAGATTGACATTGACCATCCAGTCCAGTTTGGCAAGCGCCTGGCGGGTTTTATTGGCATTAGCCCCGCTGCAGGCCGGATTTTGGCCCCAGGCAAAAAATCCCTTGAAGGTGCCTTTGTACATTTCATCAAATAGCGACAGCCAGGAATAGTCCTTGCCGTCATCCACTTTCGGCAGCCAGTCATAGCCGAAATCGTTACCGGCGTTGGCATTTTCACCGAAAAATGATTTGAGCAGGCTGACCGAGTACTTGGGATAGTTTTGCCACCAGTTGGCGCTTAAGGGATCCTTGCTCTTGGGAGTCCACTTGCCGTTGTACGCCGCCAGCGATACATTCGAAGCCCGGGGGGTTTTCAGGTAGCCGGGCCAGATGTGCCACAGCAGGCAGTGATCGGTGGATCCCTGTACGTTGGACTCCCCGCGCAGGGCGTTGACCCCGCCGCCGGCAACCCCCATGTTGCCCAACAGCAGCTGAATCATGGCCATGGCTCGAATATTCTGAACACCCACGGTGTGCTGGGTCCAGCCCATGGCGTACATGACGGTGCCCGCCTTGCCCGGTTTACCGGTGGCCGCGTAGGTCTTGTAGATCTCCAAAAGCTCTTTTTGCGGTGTTCCGGTAATCTCCGATACTTTTTTGGGGGTATAGCGGGCGAAATGCTTTTTCAAAAGTTGAAACACGCTGCGGGAATTTTTCAAGCTGCGATCCATCTGGGGCACGCCGTTTTCATCCATCTTAAAGGCCCACTGGCTCTTATCGTACTTACGATTTTTCTCATCGTAGCCGGAGAACAGGCCGTCTTTGAACTTGAAGGAATTGCTCACCAGAAAGGGCGCGTTGGTGTAGTACTGTACATATTCCCTGTGGTAAAGATTTTTGTCCAGAATGTATTTGATCATCCCGCCTAAAAAGGCGATGTCGGTACCGGATCGAATGGGGGCATAGATATCCGCCTTGGACGAAGTCCGAGTGAAGCGGGGATCAACATTGAGAAGTTTAGTGCCTCTTCCCTGGGCTTCGGTAACGAACTTGAAGGATATGGGATGATTTTCAGCAGCGTTGCTGCCCATGATTAAAATACAGTCACTGTTTTTTATATCAATCCAGTGATTGGTCATCGCGCCGCGTCCGAACGACTCTGCCAGAGCCGCAACAGTGGCGCTATGTCAGATACGGGCCTGATGTTCGATATAGGTAACCCCGATCGCACGAATCAGGGCCTGGTAAATCCAGCATTCCTCATTGTCCAGGGCCGCACTGCCCACCGATGCGATGCCGGCGGTCCGATTGACAACCTGACCTTTGACGTTTGTAGACTCAAAGGTGGCATCCCGGGTGGCTTTGACCCGTTTGGCGATCTCCGTCAGGGCCCAGTCCCAGGATACTTTTTCCCATAATTGGGAATGGGGTGCGCGGTACATGGGCTCGGTGATACGGTTTTCATTTTCGACCAGCTGGGTCAGGGAGGCGCCTTTGGGACACAACGAACCCCGGTTGATTACATGGTCCGGATCCCCCTCGATGTTGATGACCCTTCCGTCACCTTTGCGGCTGGTATGCACAATGACACCGCAGCCAACAGCGCAATAGGGACAGATGGAAAGGGTCTCCTTGGCATACTGGGTCTTGAGCATCTGGGCATGGACTTTCACCGGGCGCAGGTCAAATCCCAGGCCGCTGACGGCAAGACCGGCAGCCGTGGCTCCCGTGATCTGGATAAACTCCCGTCGGTTTACCTTCATAATGCCTCCTCCTTTGTTAGGGTTTGAAGTTGTCTGGAAGCGAGGTTAGATAAGTGGATAAAAGATAAAAATGCTTCTTTTAAAAATAATATTGATTGGTTACGGTAGATAGAAGATATACTACTTGATTATAGAGTGCTCCCCAACACTCCTTTAATCTGGTATCTATACTGCAAGTCATTAAGAGGAAAAATGGGGTGAACTATGTATTTTTTGAATATAAACTATGTATTTTTCATTGGGTGTTAACCTAAGCCGGACAAGCCGGAAATTCCAAAACACAAATACCAAATTCCAAATAAAACACAATGACCAAAATTCAAAATCCCAAATGCGAATATGATCTTAAGAAAGAAGGTTTCAATTCTATGTTTTGACGGTCTCGTAAGAAGTCGTTACTCCGGAGAAAACCGGAGTCCAAATCCTCTGTAAATGTTCGAAAAGACTAAATTCCGGCTTTCGTTGGAATGACAGAAAGAACGGTTTTTGACGTTTTGCAAGTTCATCTGTTTTGGTCATTGGATATTGTAGTTTGAGATTTATTTGTAATTTGGTGCTTGGTATTTGAGATTTTAACAGTTTGTGCTTGTGTATTGGTTTTTGCATAAAATGCAAAGAAATAACAATTAAGACTCTAATGAAGAGAAAGCCATGCCAACCTGGCTATTGACATACTTAAATTGTTGATTTAGAATATTATGTTTAATCAAAATCTTTTCAAACAGGCTAGGTTCAGACAGTCAAAGATCCTTCCCCAAGGCTAAACCTGAAACCTCGAAAACACACATATTTTTATAGCTTTTAGAAATTCCGATGTATTAACTCAAATGATTTAAGGAGATTATTCATGGCAAATGAAAGATATTTTTTTACTTCCGAGTCGGTGACCGAGGGCCATCCGGATAAGGTGGCCGATGCCATATCCGATTCAATATTGGACAGCATCATGGCCCAGGATAAAAATTGCAGGGTGGCCTGTGAAACCCTGGTTACCACCGGCCTGGCATTTATTGCCGGAGAAATTACCACCGAATGTTATGTGGACATGCCCCAGATCGTCCGGGATACCATCCGCGATATTGGTTATTCTTCTTCCCGCATGGGTTTTGACTACCAAACCTGTTCGGTCATAACCTCTATCGATCATCAATCGCCGGATATCTCCCAGGGGGTTACCGAGGGCCAAGGCCTTTACAAAGACCAGGGCGCAGGGGATCAGGGGTTGATGTTCGGGTTTGCCACTGATGAAACACCCGAGTTGATGCCCATGCCGATTACCTATGCCCATAAACTGTGTCGACGGTTGGCCACGGTTCGCAAAAATGGGTCCCTCGATTTTTTACGACCGGACGGAAAATCCCAGGTCACCATCGAGTATGAAAACGGAACCCCCAAACGGGTGGATGCCGTTGTGGTTTCCGCCCAGCATAAAGATGATGTGACCTATGAAGATTTAAGAGAGGCCATCATAGAAGAGGTTATAAAGAAAGTGATTCCCCAGGATATGACTGACGGTGACACACGTTATTTTATCAATCCCACCGGCAGATTTGTGATCGGGGGACCGATGGGAGACTGCGGGGTAACCGGCCGGAAGATCATCGTCGACACCTATGGCGGGCAGGGGAGTCACGGGGGGGGATGTTTTTCCGGAAAGGATCCCTCCAAGGTAGATCGCAGTGCCTCTTACATGGGACGGCACATCGCCAAAAACATTGTTGCCGCAGGCGTTGCCAAAAAATGTGAAATTCAAATCGCTTATGCCATCGGTGTGGCTGAACCGGTATCGGTCATGGTTGACCTGATGGGCAGCGGTGTCGTTCCCAAACAGCGGGTTGAAGAAATCGTTAAGGAAGTATTCGATTTAAGACCTGCGGCCATCATCGAGTATCTTGATCTTCTGAGGCCCATCTATCGAATGACTTCCGCTTACGGTCATTTCGGCCGAAGCGAAGACGAACTCACCTGGGAAAAAACCAATAAGGCTGACATCATCAGGGAGATGGCAGGGCTGTAAAAAAAATTGAGCGAAAAAATGCTCAATTATTGTTATTAGTTATTGGTTATTCGCTATTTTCTATCTAAATATTCTATTGTAACAAAGGAGTTAATTTAACTATGAATTATGACGTAAAGGATATTAAGGCCGCCAAAGAAGGTGCGCTGCGCATTGAATGGGCCAATCAGAACATGCCGGTTTTAAACCGCATCCAGAAGCGATTTAAAAGAGAAAAGCCGTTAAAAGGAATTAGAATTGCCGCCTGTCTGCATGTTACTACCGAAACGGCTTCTCTTATGAAAACGCTGAAAGCCGGCGGGGCCAAAGTGGCTTTGTGTGCATCCAATCCGCTGAGTACCCAGGATGATGTGGCCGCCTCCCTGGCCAAGAACGATAAAATACCCGTTTATGCCGTCAAAGGGGAAAACCATAAAACTTACTATTCCCACATCAATGCGATTCTTGACACCCGCCCTCAATTTACGATGGATGACGGCGCCGACCTGGTTTCAGTATTGCACACCAAACGCACCCAGCTTATGACCGGGGTTCTGGGTGGAACCGAAGAGACGACCACCGGCATTATTCGCTTGAGAAGCATGGCCGCCGATGGCGTTCTCCAGTACCCGATTATTGCAGTGAATGATGCCCAGACCAAGCATTTTTTTGACAACCGCTACGGTACCGGTCAAAGCACCATCGACGGCATGATCCGGGCCACCAATCGCCTGGTGGCCGGAAGCCATTTTGTGGTATGCGGTTACGGCTGGTGCGGCCGG
>JAFDDW010000194.1 GCA_019310665.1 Deltaproteobacteria bacterium | reverse complement strand
TGAAAAATCCGAACACAGCGCCATGGAGATCCTGAAAAAGCAATGGGTTTATATCTTGCCGCTGGTGGTCATAACGATTTTTATGCTTAACGGCTATTCCCCGGGATTTTCCGCGATTTTAGGACTTGCAACCTGTATCGCCGTCAGCTTTAAGCTAAAGGAAACCCGGATTGATCTCGGCCTGGCTGTGATCATGGTGTTTGTACTCCTGGGATCATTTCTCAACAAGGCTGTGGGCAGTACCCTTATTTCTGCCAACGGTTCGCTTGTTCTGGGTATTATTGGCTACTTAATTGTTGTCGGTTTCCGAAAAAACAGACGCGAGAACGTGGGATTTGAGCTGAAACAATTTGTGGCAGCGGCCAGGTCCGGCACGGAAAGCAGTCTTAAAATCGGCGCCACCGTGGGCGTTATCGGCATTATCATCGGCGTGCTGACCTTTAGCGGGCTGGTACTGACCTTTGCAGATATTGTTATCGAACTTGCCGGCGGGTCGCTGGTGATGACCATTTTTTTAATCGCACTGGCTTCCCTGGTCCTCGGCATGGGTGTTCCGGTTACCGCTGCATATCTTGTCACCGCCGTGGTGGCAGTTCCGGCTTTAACCCATCTGGGTGTTAACGAAATCGCCGCCCACATGATTGTTTACTGGTTGTCCCAGGATTCCAATATCACGCCGCCGGTCTGTATTGCCGCTTTTGCCGGGGCCACAATTGCGAAGGCCAATATGTGGCGCACCGCCTTTTCAGCCTTTAAATTTGCCAAGTTCCTGTACCTGGGACCGTTTTTATTCGGTTACGTCCCTGGCTTTTCTTTGGACGGAAGCGCCATGGATATCATCAAGGCTTTCGTACTGATTATACTCGGAACCTGGGCATATTCCTGGATCTTAAGCGGCATTTGGATTGGTCAGTTGAAAAATGTTTTTAGAAAAGCAGAGGTATGAAAAATGGATCTTCCAAAAGTAGACGTAAAAAAAATTCTTTATGCAACCGATCTGTCCGAAAATGCACGCTATGCATTTGCGTACGCAGTCAGCCTGGCCGATCTTTATAACGCTGCCATCACCTTTATTCATGTATTGCCTGAAGTTCGGAGTCGTTTAGACAAAAGTGTCATTGGTTACATCAGTGAAGAGCGATGGGAAGCAATAAAATCACAGAATGTTGAGGAAGCCAGGGAAGCGATCATCGGAAAAAGACGCGACCATCTGGCCATCAGGGATGCATTGCACCAATTCAGTGAAGATGCAAAGGAAGGCCGGGAAGGCGAGGGTTTTGTCACCGATGACATTATTGTCGTCCAGGGCAATCCGGTGGCGGAGATTTTAAAATACTCCGAAGAAAAAAACTGCGATCTGATCGTGATGGGGACCCACGGACAAGGAACCCTGGCGGATGCCATGATGGGGAGCACGGCACGGCGGGTGTTGCGGCGATCCCCAAAGCCTGTGCTCGTGGTCAGGCTGCCTGGAGAAGATGACTGATTAGCAATTGAGTTCGTTAGTTGGTGAGCCGATGAGCCTGCAAGTTGTTAAGAAAAAGTGGGTGGTTAGCATAGGGTTGTTTTGAAAGATGAACGTCCAACATTGAACGCCCAACGTCGAACATCGAATAATGATATCGCTTCGCTCCGCGATTTAATTTCACTTGTTTATTATTTCTGTTTCTTCTTTGCTGCGGGCATAGTAAATTTTTTCGTATAATTATGAAAATTGTGATCATGGAATTTAATCATGACTGATCGTTCGCAAGACTGGTTTGACCAGGCGCAGAGAGATCTTGAGCAGGCTAAGGCTTCCCAAAAGGAAGGTCGACATGAATGGGCTTGTTTCGCCGCCCAGCAGTCAGCTGAAAAAGCAGTCAAAGCGCTGCATTTGTTTTTAAAGCAGGAAGCCTGGGGACATGTCGTTGCCCGGCTTTTGAACGAACTCCCGATTACGGTTTCTGAAGATTTGCTGGACAAGGCCAAAGTTCTTGACGGCTTCTACATTCCTACCCGTTATGCCAACGGGCATCCGGAAGGGGCGCCCTTCGAGCACTATGGAAGAATCCAGAGCAAGGATGCGATCAACTATGCCGGTGAGATCCTCAAGTTCGTCCGTTCTGAAATGGCCTGACCACAAGACGGTTGACCGGGCGGCAAGGTCTTGGTCCACCGAACAGGCACACCGTCAGAATGAAATAATACGCATTGGGTATTTTGGCTCATATGCACGTGGCGACTGGGGGGTCGGCAGCGATCTTGATTTGATTGCGATTATTACGGTGACATCCGATCCCTTCGAACGCCGGTCGCAGAAATGGGATTTAAACGGTTTGCCGGTGCCGGCGGATTTAATCGTTTACACCCTGCCAGAATGGGAAGGTTTGCAAAACAAGGAAACCAAATTTGCCCGTATGCTGAGAGACGAGACCATCTGGACCTTTACCAGAAATGCTTGATTCTCGGCCCTAAATTGCAATAGATCCGCCATCCACCATCAACGTCCGGCCGGTCATAAAATCAGATGCTTCCAAACGCAGAAATAAAACCGGCCAGGCCACATCCGCCGGCTTTGCTATTTTTTGCTCCCGCTTAAAAAGAAAAATTTAGTGCTTTCTCCGCCGTAGGCGGATGTTTTCGTCTACCGAACCGTCAATTCCTCTTCCGCGAGAGAAGCATCCGGCAATACATCTATTAATTCTAATCTGTACTTTCTTTTCAAGCTTTTGATATTTGAATTGTTTAATCCCCGCATTTTCGAGATGCTGCGTGGATTTACAAAGATGGTAAGTGTGTCTTTTACGAATTCGGCCGCTTCGATGGCCGCTATGGCTTTATCCCAAAATATTTCGGAATAGACCAGGTGCCCGAAGGCCGGATGATAAGGGCCCGCCAGAACAAATGAATCATTCCCAAGATCATCGGTGGCCTGCAGCCCCATCCGGATGACGTCAATATCCTCCTGCTTGAATAACAGATAGACTTTCTTTACCAGGGTAACGGCATTTTCCAGGGACAGGGGCAGATATTTACCTTTTTTGAACCATTCTGCCAGACGGCTGTTTTCAACCACCACCGTTGGATAGATGCGAACGAAATCCGGGTCCAGATCAGCGATTTTGCGGGCGGTGGTAAGCGATCGGGCCTCACTGTCTCCGGGTAACCCCACCATCATTTGCAATCCGATGTCCAGCTGCCGCTCTTTAAGAGCTTCGACCGCCCGGATGGTATCTGAAGCACGGTGCCCCCGCCCGGCCTGCACCAGTACCTGATCATCCATTGATTGAACCCCGAGTTCAACCGTTGCGACCGGATAGTTTTCAAGAATATCCAGACGTTCGGCGTCAATGGTGTCGGGACGCGTGGAAAACCGGATACCGTCCACGAGCCCCTGGCTGACAAACTCACCGGCCAACTCAAGCCAGGATTCAATTTCTTCCTGTTTAAGCCCCAGAAAATTACCGCCGAAAAAAGCGATTTGGACGGGTTTTCTGTCTTCCTTTTTATATTTTAAAAATTGGCGGATTTGACGGCGGAATTGATCCGGGCCAACCGTATTCTGTTTTACGCCCGTAATCGAAACCTGATTGCAGAAGACACACTGATGAGGACAGCCGGCGTGGGGAAGGAAAATGGGAATCACAAATGGCCGATGCTTTTGTTGATTTTGTCTGCGCGACGTCAAAACCATGATATGAATTAAATTTCATTTTCCGTTTGAGGATCGCCCCGCGTAGGGAGGGGCTTGAGGACCGCTGCGCTTAAGGAGTGAGGCAAAAGATTTTTTCCTCCAACCTCAAGGCCCGCAGGGCCGATCCTCAATCCACCGCAGGCGGAGCTCCTGAAGTTCCGCTGTAAAAGGGACGCTCATGGAGATTCTTTTTTGAGAATCTCCAATGCCTTGCGGGCGGCATCCTGTTCGGCGGCCTTTTTATTTTTTCCGGTACCCTGGGTTTCTGCATCGAGCACTTTCAGTGCTATCCAGAAGGTTTTATCGTGATCCGGGCCATCTTCCCGGATGATTTTATAATCCGGCATTGCCCCGTGATCGATCTGCACCATTTCCTGCAGTTGGCTTTTATAGTCGTAATTGCTTTCTGCTGAATGCAATCGATCGATCAATGGCCCGAAGTTTGCTTCGATGAATTTGAAGGCAGCATCAAATCCCCCGTCCAGGTAGACGGCAGCAGCCAGGGCTTCATAGGTGTCCGCCAAGATGGAAGTTTTTTCCCGGCCTTGGGTTTGGATCTCTCCTTTTCCAAGTTGAATATAGTTGCCAAGCTCAAATGAGCGCGCCATTTTTGCAAGCTGGGATTCATTGACAAGGTTGGCACGGCTTCTTGAGAGCTCACCTTCTTTTATATCCGGATAGCGGTGCATGAGAATGTGACCGACAATCAAATTCAAAACGGCATCTCCAAGAAATTCGAATCGTTCATTATCCGTCAGGTTCTGATCCGCAAGTTCATTGACGTAAGAACTGTGCCGCAAGGCTTCTTGCAGAAGACTTTTATCGCTGAATTCATAGTGTAAATAGTGCTCGATTCCTGACGGATCTTTTGCTTCCATTATCTTACCTGCAGACATCGTTGAATAGTTGACTGGTTAATTTTTTTTTTACGTTGTTGGCTTATTGATCCGGCAGGGATTTAGACGGACAGGTTGCCTTTGCCCGATCCCATTTTGATATCCGGATGAATGGCGCCGTGAAAATCGCTACCGCCGGTCATTAATAAATCATATTGTTGCGCCAGTTTGGCAAAAAGTCGGGTTTGATCCGGGGTATGTTCCGGATAGTACACTTCCACCCCCTGGATTCCCATCCGCTTTAATTGGCGCATTAACTCATCAAGCTGTTTTTCGTTTTCGTAATCCAGTAAACCCGGATGGGCCAGTACCGGAATTCCTCCGGCACCCAAGATTACATCAATTGCTTTTGAACATTTCACACGGTATTTATCCACATAAGCCGGTTTATCTGTACCCAGAAATTGTTCAAATGCTTCATTAAGCGAGGCAACCACGCCTTTTTTGACCAGCATTTGGGCAATGTGAGGTCTTCCCAGCTGCGCCTCTCCCGCTTCTTGGCGGACTTCTTCCAGGCTGATAGAAATACCCAGTTCATTTAAGCGGTTTATAATCGACGGATTGCGGTTTTTTCTGGCCTGCTGGAGTTTTTCAAGGGTTTGATTCAACACCAGGTCATCAAGACGGATCGAATATCCCAGTAAATGGAAGCTTCCGGATCGGGGATAAATTGGAGGGGGGGCGGCACTGATTTCTACGCCGGTTAAAAAATCCAGTGCGGGAGGAATGCCGCCTTTTAAAGCTTTACTTGAGCCGGCCAGCGTATCGTGGTCCGTTATTGCAATCGCCTTCAGCTTGAGCTTTAAGGCATGGGAAACAACTTCCGCCGGCGTAAAGGTGCCGTCAGAGGCCGTTGTATGAATGTGAAGGTCGATCCCCACATGCTGGTTATAATCCAAGGGCTTTCTCCAAAGCCTCCTCTTTGGATTTACAATCAATGCATTGCGTGGTTACGGGTCTGGCTTTCAGCCGTTTGAGTGTGATATCTTCGCCACAGGATTCGCAAATCCCATAGGTTTTATTTTCAATTCGATCCAGGGCGGCTTTGATCTTTTTGATCAATTTGGCTTCCCGGTCACGGATTCGGAGCATAAAATTGCGGTCTGCCTCCAGGGCCGCACGATCCGTTGGGTCCGGGAAATTTTCTTTTGTCTCGGTCATACCGGAGACCGTATTGCCCGCCTGGTTTATAAGTTCTTCAAGCCGTTCGGTGAGATAGTTTTTGAAAAATTCTGTATCCTTCTTCTTCATGATCAGACCTCATGAAACCCCTATTTTTTCCTTCTCTAAAAGTGGATTTAAATAGCACAACCTAAAATCCTTGTAAAGAATAAAATTCGTGACCTCGCAAAAAGTCAGAAAAGCAACTTTTTGCGAGTGCGTTTTGTATTTTGTATTTAGTATTTAGTATTCTAACATACCGAGATAATGTGATATTTTTATACCAAACACCAAACACTTAATGAATTCGACTTTATACGAATTCATTAACTTTCTTTAAGAAATTTTTCAAGCTGTTTCATATTGGCAACATTATAAACTTTGGCCGGATAATCCCCGGGCAGGATTTTTTTCAACAGTCCGGCAAGGACCCTGCCGGGACCGACTTCTACAAAGACTTCTACATTTTCATCCATCAGCTTGTTAATGGTGTCATACCAGCGCACGGGGCTGCACAGCTGGCGCCCCATGATCTCTTTAATTTCACCGGGATCTTCCGATGGGTCGGCGGTGACATTAAATAATATTGATTTTTGAGGTGCGCTAAACGAGGTGATATCAAGAAATGCTTTGAATTCTTCCTCGGCGCCTTTTATCAGTTCACTGTGCCAGGCGCCGCTTACTTTTAAAGGCACAGACTTGGCCCCCTTTTCAACCGCCAGGGACGACACTTTCTCCACCGATCGGGGTGCTCCGGTGATTACGATTTGCAGCTCGGTGTTGTGATTGGCAACCGAAACGATTCCATCCTTTTGGACCTCGGAAACAAGCTCGGCAACCGCATCCATGGGAAGACCCACGATTGCATGCATCGCACCCGGATTCCGGGTCGCCTCCCGGTGCATCAACTCACCCCTTTTAAAAACCAGCCGGCCCGCGTCTTCCTTTGAATGGACACCCGCGGCTGACAGGGCACTGTATTCGCCCAGACTGTGGCCGGCGCAATAGTGAAACTCGACATTTTCTTTTGCAATGGCCGCCAAACAGGCGAGGTTTACCGCCGTTACGGCCGGTTGAAGATTAACCGTCATGGTCAAATCTTCCATTGGACCTTTGAAACAAAGTTTGGAGATATTGACACGGGAAATTTCCTCCGTCATATCAAAAATTTCCCGGACGACATCATATTCGCGGTAAAATTCTTCACCCATTCCCACACTCTGGGAACCTTGTCCGGGAAACAAAAAGGCTGTTTTTTTCATTATATATGCTCCATAAATTATTCATCCAGCTTAAAAAGTTTTCTGACCAAGTCAATATGGTTCGACTTATCGCCGGTCATACTGTTTCTTTTCAAGAACACCGTTGGGTGATGCAATATTTTATTGATCAGATTCCGGAATTTTATTGGATTGCAACGTTTTTTTGATTTCAGTTTCAGCAATGGATTCCAGTTTATTTCTCAATGCGACGATGGTGGGCACCACTTCCAAACTGGCAGACCAATCCCGAAATTGGATAACCGCCTCATCTACGATTCGTTCTCCTTTGATAGCTTCTTTTTGACGGTCTTCGATGTTTTCATCAATAACGCCCTGAAGATCGTCAATGTCATACACATATGAATTTGACAGCCGATTCACCTGGGGGTCTATGTCCCTGGGCACGGCAATGTCGATGAAAAAAATGGGCCGATTGCGCCGGATTCGGATAACGCCTTTGACCTGATCCCGGGTGATGACAAAATCCGGGGAACCGGTCGAGCTGATGATGATGTCTACAACTTTTAAGCAGTCTGCAATTTCTTCGAAACGGAGCGCCTGGCCGTTAAAGCGCCTGGCCAACTCAACGCCGTTTTCAAAGGTGCGGTTAGCCACATAAATGTCTCCTACTTTGTTTCGAATTAGGTGCTCGACGGCTAATTCAGCCATTTCGCCGGCACCTACCAGCAGAACATTCTTGCTTTCAAGGGAACCGAATATCTTTCGTCCGAGTTCTACGGCGGCATAACTAATGGATACGGCATGGCCCCCAATACCGGTTTCGGTGCGAATCCGTTTGGCCACAAAAAAAGTTCGGTGCAAAAGACGATTTAAAATAACGCCGGATACCTTGGCTTCCGTTGCCAGGCGATAGGCATCTTTCACCTGTCCGAGAATCTGGGGCTCTCCAACCACCATGGAATCCAGACTGGAAGCGACTCTGAATACATGGCGCACCGCTTCGTCGCCTTCATGGATGTAAAGGGCATCCTCAAATGCCTGGCGCGGAATTTTGTTGACTTCAGCGATGTAGTCCTTGGTCGAGTCAATGGCTTCACGCTTATTTTCCGTCACAACCAGTACCTCGACCCGGTTGCAGGTAGAAAAGAGAAGTAACTCCTTGATGTGGGGCTTGCGGGAAAGTGTCTGGAGGGCGGACGCCGACTCATCCTCTGAGAAGGCAATACACTCCCTTAATTCCACCGGAGCGGTTTTGTGGTTTATACCTATGAGGATGATGTCATGCATAGCGACGTTTAATAATTCCTGACACCTGAACACTGAAACCTTATTATTATTTGGTGAATTCTCCATGATGCCCTCCCAGAAGCAGGTTGACACCCAGGAAGGTGAATAGAAGAACACCAAATCCGATGATTGCCATTATGGCCGATTTTCGACCGCGCCAGCCCACCGTTAGTCTTTCATGTAAAAGGACGGCATAAAAAATCCAGGTGATTCCGGACCAGACTTCTTTGGGGTCCCAGCTCCAGAATCGGCCCCAGTATGATTTGGCATACACAAGGCCGGTAATCAGTCCCAAAGTAAGCATGGTAAACCCCACCACGATACAGGCATATCCCGATGAGTCCAGCAAATCCAGTGACGGCAAGCGCTTAAGAAAGAAGCGATGCTTTTTTGTTTTTATTGTATTTTCCTGAATAAGGTAGAGTACGCCCAAACCGGCTGCCAGGGTAAAGGCGGCCTCACCCAAAAAGATGGCCAGCACGTGGGAGATCAGCCAGAAGTTTTTAAATATTTTAGTGGTTTGATAGGATTCGCCGGACACCAGGGTAGCCAATACCACAATCAGTGTAACCATCGGAGCGGCAAATATGCCTAATATTTTTAAGTTAAACTTGTATTGAAATACCAAAAACATACCCGCAACAGCCCAGCCCGCAAAAGAAAGCGTCTCCTGAAAACTGCTGACCGGCAAATGGCCGTATTTAACAAAGCAATAAACGATGTTTGCCGTGTGACATAAGAATCCGGCCAGAATGAGAAAATATCCGATTCGTTGCGTATAGTTTTTTTGAAGAAACAAAAAAACAAAATAGGCCGCAGTACTGAGCATGTAAAACAAAACCGTAAAGATGATCAGAATTTCCATTATCCTGCCTCTATGATCGCATCAATTCCTCAAAATTATAGCCTTCACCTAATATATCAAATAACAGAGCATCTATCTCTTCTGTCTTGCCCGCTTGGATCATCACAATTAGATCGCTGTTGATCAGCTGTTCAAAAAGCGGTTTGTGGGCTTCGGGTTTGTGGGCCTGCTGTAAAAGCTTTTTGCGTATGGCGCCCATGAGCTGCAATAATGTTCCGTATTCTTCACCGAACTGATTTTCAAGGGCTTTGCGCAGCTTTTTTGCCAGGGCCGGGCTTTGGCCGGAAGTTGAAATGGTAATGACCAAATCATCCCGCTGAACTATCGAAGGCAGGATAAAATTACACACTTCAGGACGATCGGCAATGTTACAAAGGGTATTTAACCGATCGGCATCGCTGCTGATCTGCTGGTTTAACCTCTCGTCGTCGGTGGCCCCGATGACCACAAACACACCGTTGAGATCTTCGGATTGGTACGATCGCTCCGCCAGTTTTATATCACCGGATGCAGCCAACTCCCACAGTTGCCGGGAGACTTCCGGACTGACTACGGTCACCCGGGCACCACAGTCCAGCAGCGTCTTGACCTTGCGGGTTCCCACCGAGCCGCCGCCAACAACCAGGACATTGCGGTTTTGGATATCCAAGTGTACGGGATAATATCGCATAGTCGCTACATTTACATTTTTCTGAGTGAATTTAAGTTGTTAACTATTTCTTTAGATACAACAACATCAAGAATCAACTTCTATCCGCATGAGGTCTTCTGCCAGCACCAGTGGTCCCGAATAGGTCTTGCGGCATTCCTGCTCAATATCCGTTTGATCGCATTCCGGGTAGAAATGGGTCAAAACCAGTTTTTTGACGCCGGCCCGGGCGGCGATTTCACCGGCCAATGATGGTGTCAAGTGGCCTTTAACTCGGAAATCATCCGGTAGCGCTGATTCGCAGATTAATACATCAGCGTCTTTTGAAAGCGCGATAAGATTTTCACTATAGTCCGTATCGCCGCTGTAAACCACCGAATGTCCTCCGGCGCTTGTGATTCGATAGGCAATGCTCTCCGGGTTGTGTTCCACAGGTGCGGATTGGATCGTAAAGTCTGCCAGCCGGCGTGAATCGGTCGACCGATTGTCCAATTCCAGAATGTTTACCAATTCCGGATCCAGCTCAATCCATTTTCCGTATGCAGTTTTAAGCCCCGCAAAAAAATCCTCAAAGCCCCTGCCGGCAACAAGGGTTAAGGCCCTTTGGCGTTGACTGATATCCGGGTATTTGGTTGCGAATAAAAAAGGCACTAACTCGGCAGTGTGATCCGGATGAAAGTGACTGTAAAAAATATAATCTATATCAAAAATAGTGGTCTTGGTTCGCAGCAGCCGTCGCATGGTACCCGGTCCGGAATCAAACAGCAGTTTGGCGCCACTCACCTCCATCATGACGGAACACGAACTTCGTTCCAGTGAAGGTACACAGGTTCCGGACCCGAGGATGGTCACAATTATGTCGGGATTTTTAATAGACACCTCTAATTTTAACCCCGTAATTAACTTTAAAAATGAGTCAATTTTTTGGACACTATTTATATTTATGAACGCCGAATTGGGGAATTTAGGAATTGAGGGATTGAGGGATTAAAGGATAAAATCAATCAATTAAAATAGATAGAATTCCTTCAATTCCTAAATTCCTAAATTCTTTAATTCCTAAATCAGACCCGTGTCCAATTTTCATGCAATCTCACAACAGTTAAAGAGTCACAGGTATTTATCCAAGCTAAATGACGAGGTCTGAAACTATTTTTTGCCTGCGCGTTTCTCCACCCGGTTAATTAGCCAGCTTAATAATTTTTTATCATCCCGAAAATCTATCTGTTGCGGTAGATCAGACAGTGCCATTTCAGCCCGGGCCATGTTTTTATGTCCACCCGCTGATCCGAATTGTCCGAAACTTTTTTGGACCACATCACCGGCATTTTTTCGAATACCGTCGTTTCTGAAGATAACAACAAGCTTTTTATCACAGATGCCGGAGACGATACTCCAGTTGACAGAAATAATTCGCATAAAAAAATCAGCAATTATGACACAGACATCCGGATTGACCACCGGACCCAGGTGAACATATGCGCGACCCTTGCGCAACCGCATGTTTTGCAGCGCAATTTTAAAATACTTCAAAAAGCCAAGCCTGAGGTCGGCCTTTTCGATTCTGCGGGCCAGATGCATATTTGCGTGACGGAAAAGATACTGAAAGGCCCTTACATCTTCGATCACGGTTTGTCCTTTAAATGAATTGGTATCTGTTTTGATGGCATGAAACAGACCGGTGGCCAGTTTTACCGAAGGTTTTATCTTTGCCGCTCGCAGGTATTCGGTCAGGATGGTGGCTGTGGCACCATAATGGGGCCGGATGTCCGAAAAAGGCGCGCGGGCATTGGTTTCAGGATGGTGGTCGATGATGATATCAGGACTGAGTTGAGCCATGAATTCATTGTGGTCGGGCTGAGAATCCACGATGACAATTTTGTTGTACCGAGCAGGGTCGGCATCGCCAAAGGGTAGCATGCTGACCTTCAGAAGTCGCAACATCGTCAGATTATCCGGGCGGTTGATGATATTTACATGTGAAATGGTGACAGTTGTTGCCTTGTGCCACAGTAAACGGCTGACTGCCATGGCACTGGCAATGGCGTCCGGATCGGCATTGATCACAACAAGGACGTGATCATGGCCCGAAAACTGATCATAAAAACGGCGCAGCTTTTCAGGGGCTGAAAGGGTCATAAGGTATAAATCCCGGGTATTATCCAGGTGATGTTACGACGAGATGGACAGGATTACAATATATTTTTAATGGAATATGATTCGGTTACGGGATTCGCGTTGCGAGTTGCGTGTTACGTGTTGCGTGTTTCGAGTTGCGCGTTACGGGGATCGGGTTACGCGTTGCGGGCCCTATATTTTTTAAAATCGACAGGATTCCTTAAATCCGAAATCCGCAATCCCAAATCCGAAATCGAAAGAATCCCAAATCCCAAATCAATAGATCCACACCCCGCAACTTATTGTCCGCTACCATGCATAAGTAAGAAACTTAGATAGTCTTGAAGACCATTTGATCCCCATCAACATCGGCACTTACCCGGGTGCCGTCCAAAATATTGCCTTTAAGAATATCCATGGACAGCGGGTTTTCGATATAGTGCTGGATCACACGTGCTGGATCACACGCTTCAGCGGCCGGGCGCCGTAAATCGGGTCGTACCCTTTTTCGGCAATAAACGTCAGGGCCTGATTCGATAAAATCAGCTCAATATTTCTATCCGCCAGCCGGCTGCTGAGTTTTTTAACTTGAATGGTCACAATTTCAACAATTTGCTCCAAGGTCAGATTTTGAAAAATGATGGTTTCGTCAATCCGGTTTAAAAACTCGGGTTTAAAATGGGCACGCAGGGCTTCGGTCACCCGCTTTTCCATTTCGTCACGCTTGGTGCCGGCCAGCTCCTGAATCCATTGGCTGCCGATATTCGAGGTCATGATAACAAGGGCGTTTGTAAAATCCACCGTGCGGCCCTGGCCGTCGGTCATGCGGCCATCATCCAGAATTTGCAGCAGGACATTGAAGACCTCCGGATGGGCCTTTTCAATTTCGTCAAAGAGCACCACCGAATAGGGACGTCTGCGCACGGCCTCTGTGAGATAACCGCCCTCCTCGTATCCGACATAACCCGGCGGAGCCCCGATGAGTCGGGCGACTGCATGTTTTTCCATAAACTCGGACATGTCGATTCGCACCATGGCCTGTTCACTATCGAAAATAAGTGCTGCCAATGCTTTGGCAAGTTCGGTTTTGCCGACGCCGGTCGGTCCCATGAAAATAAAGGACCCTATCGGGCGGTCGGGATCCTGTAGGCCGGAGCGTGCGCGTCGCACGGCGTTGGAAACAGCTGCCACCGCCTCATTTTGCCCGATCACCCGCTGATGGAGCCGATCTTCCAGGCGCACCAGTTTTTCCTTTTCACCTTCCAGCATTTTATTCACCGGAATCCCTGTCCAGCGGGAGATTACCTCAGCCACATCCTCGTCATCGACCTCTTCTTTGAGCATCTTGCTGCCGGCCTGGAGTTCGGAAAGCTTTCGGTTGGTTTCTTCCAGGCATTTTTCAAGTTCTGCGGCTTTGCTGTAGCGGATCTCTGCTACCCGGGCCAGGTCTCCTTCCCGCTCCGCCAGCCGGGCTTCCGTGTTCAGCTGTTCCTGTTCTTCTTTGATCGTGCGGATGGTTTGGATCAGGTCTTTTTCATTTTGCCAGTGACCTTTCATTCCCATCAGAACGTCATTCATGCCGGCCAGCTCGGCGTCCAGCTTCTCAAGTCTTTCTTTGGACGCCGGATCGGATTCCTTTTTCAGGGCCTGGCGCTCAATTTTCGCCTGGGTTATTCGGCGTTGAATTTCATCAATTTCCGCCGGCATACTGTCGATTTCGATGCGAAGTTTGGAAGCACATTCGTCTATGAGGTCAATGGCCTTGTCCGGCAGAAAGCGATCCGCAATGTAACGGTCGGAAAGGGTTGCGGCCGCCACAATGGCCGAATCTTTGATCCTGACACCATGATGTACCTCGTACTTTTCTTTCAAACCCCTCAGAATCGATATGGTGTCCTGCACCGAGGGCTCCTTGACCATGACCGGTTGAAACCGTCTTTCCAGGGCCGCATCTTTCTCAATGTATTTGCGATACTCGTTTAAGGTTGTCGCCCCCACGCATCGCAGCGTACCCCGGGCCAGGGGGGGTTTGAGCATGTTGGAAGCATCCACGGCTCCTTCGGCAGCACCGGCGCCCACCACGGTGTGCAACTCGTCGATGAAAAGAATGATTTCCCCTTCGGCACTTTCAACCTCTTTTAAAACCGCCTTGAGACGATCTTCAAACTCGCCCCTGTATTTGGCACCGGCAATCAGCGCACCCATATCCAGTGCCATCAGGCGTCTGTTTTTCAAGGTTTCGGAAACATCGCCGGCCACAATACGCTGAGCCAGACCTTCGACAATGGCTGTTTTACCGACCCCCGGCTCTCCGATCAGCACGGGATTATTTTTGGTTCGCCGTGAGAGCACCTGGACAATACGACGCATTTCCTCATCCCGGCCGATCACCGGATCCACCTTGCCCAGGCGGGCCAGGTCCGTCATGTCCCGGCAGAACTTTTCCAGGGCCTGGTATTTTTCTTCCGGATTAGGATCGGTGATACGCTGGTTGCCTCGAATGTCAAGAAGCACTTTTAATATCGAATCCCGGGCGACGCCGCTGCGGGATAAGATTGCGGCGGCCTGACCGTTTTTTTCATCAGCAATCGCCAGAAAGATGTGCTCGATGCTGACGTATTCGTCTTTCATTTTGGTGGCTTCGGCAAAGGC
>JAFDDW010000193.1 GCA_019310665.1 Deltaproteobacteria bacterium | reverse complement strand
TTACCTGCAATTTGTGCTGGGGATTCTTGGCGGCATGCAGGCCACGGTCAACAACCTGGTCTTTCTGGTTAACTCGGCCCGGGAAATCATCGGCGGTGACTTTGTGTGGTCGGTGTGTGCTGCCGGTCGGCACCAGTTCACCATGTGTAATTTAGCCTTGCTGATGGGCGGCAACACCCGGGTCGGTCTGGAAGATAATCTTTACCTGGAAAAAGGTGCCATGGCCAAAAGCAGCGGGCAGCAGGTAGAAAAAATTATCCGCATCGGAAAGGAACACGGTCTGGAACCGGCGACACCGGAGGAAGCCCGGGAGATGCTGCAATTGAAGGGAGCAGAGCAAACCAAGTTTTAGAAGGTTACGGGTTTTTCGATTCGGGATTTGGGATTTCGGATTTGGGATTGATGAAGGGAATGTTATCGAATTTATTCTTCTGTTGATAACTTTTTACGCGCACCCCGCAACTCGCAACCCGCAACGCGCAACCCGCAACGCGTTTTATATTCTGTCTTCCTCTTCGATAAATGAAGCAATGGCATCGGTCTGCTCGGTGGGAAGATCATTGAATTTTACGCCGATACCCAGCATTCCTTTCCACAGAATTTCACCGCTAATGTTCAGCGGTTGCGGGGCGCTCGGTAAAGTGAAAGACAATTTGATCTGCTGGCCGGCGAAAAAGGCTTCGTCGGTTTCAATAAATGCGCCGGCAGGGCTGATATCGAGCATAAAGCTTTCAAAATTTTGCTGCTCAACCGCATAAGTTATATTGAGCATACAGGACTTACGGTGATAATTCCTCAGGGCTATTTCGGTCTCTTCCAAGTTGACCACTTTGGCAGAGCCTTCCTGCAATTGTTCTAAAAGGAGCGCCTGCTGTCCTTCGGACATTTCACCAATAAGTTTAAACAGCGTGCCGACAATGTCTCCTTTTAAAAGCTGTTTAAGAAGGATTAATTGCCTTTCTTCAGGCAATTCCTTGATTTGTTTTGCCAGCATGAGGTTGATAGTATCATGATTCGACGATTGAGTAGCATCGGTCATTGAAAAGCTCCTTAATGTATACGCCAAACTGAGCGGTTCCAGGTTCAGGGTTTAAAGGTTGCAACTGATTGACACGGCTCACAATTTTAATCAAAATCTGGAATACCCGTCATACCCCATTGAGTGAAACGGATTTATAACCAAATGATGACACGATCCCTTTGATACGTGCTGTCTGGGGTTTTTCAACCCGGAACGTTGCTTGTGGGGTCGAAGCCCAAAGCCCGAAGAGCGTAGCCCCAAACCCTGAACCGCTCAACCTAGGGAATACCTGCATTAAATTAAAAGGCTAACAGAATTTGGGGCTCAATGTCAAGATTCATAGTAGATGCCGGAGAAAGTAACTGATTGCCCAATACACTGTTTTTAACGAGTTTTCCTTTCTATTTTCTTCCTTCTTTTGTTAGGTTTCGGGTGTCAGGTGTCAGGCTACAGGGGTTCAAAGGCTCAGGGTTCACCGTTCAGGGTTACCTTCGAACCTCTGAACCCAGAACCTCTGAACCCATTAAACCTGAAGCCAAAGGCGATTACAAATATGCCAGAAAAGAATAACAACATCCCTGAGAATAGCCTGCTGCAAAGGGGACAGGGACAACAATCCATAATCCGGCTTGAGGGAGCTACCCTGCGAATACGGGATACGTTTTTATTGCCCGATACCAACTGGCAAATTGACAAAGGCCAACACTGGGCAATATTGGGGCCCAATGGTGCCGGGAAAACAACCCTGGTTAAGGCCTTAACCGGTGAAGTGCCGGTGGTGCGCGGAACGATAACCTATTCTCATACCCTGACGGCGGGATATGTGTCCTTTGAGCATCATCAGCGTCTGATTGCCCGGGAGGAGATGCGTGACGCATCCCGCTATTTCAGCGGCAATTGGGATGACATCCACACGGTTTATGAGACCTTGCTTGAAAGTGATAACGCTGCGGGCAGCACAGCCATTGATGTGGAGCAGATCGCCGTTAGACTGCAGATTGAGCATCTGCTTGAAAGGGATATCCGCGTCGTGTCTACCGGGGAAATGAGGAAGGTACAGATTGCCCGGGTATTGATCAATTCTCCGGATATCTTGATTTTGGATGAACCCTTTGACGGGCTGGATCGATCGTCGCGCCGCGATCTGGCACCGATCATCGATACCCTGATGGATGAAAATCGGACGGTAATCTTGGCCACCCATCGTCAAAGGGAAATTGTTTCCAATATCTCCCATGTGCTGGCCCTACGCGATGGGAAAGTCCTTTTCCAGGGCCGGCGGAAGGATGTCTTGACTCCCTCGCAGATGGAACGTTTATATCCAGCTTCCTTTACGACATCTTTTTCTATACCGGCCGGGAAGGACGACCCGCTGAAGGTCGATGAAACATTACCCGACATTTTGATATCCATGGAAAATGTTACGGTCAAATATGACAAGACCACGGTTCTGGACAGGATCAGCTGGACGATGAAATCCGGTGAAAACTGGGTCATATTAGGACCGAACGGTTGCGGTAAAACAACCATGCTCAATCTGGTTACCGGCGACAATCCCCAGGCCTACGCCAACAAAATTTATCTGTTTGGCAAGCGTCGAGGAACCGGGGAAAGTATCTGGGAGATTAAAAGACGAACTGCTATCGTTTCTTCAGAATTTCAAATTCGCTATAGCAAACCGATCACCGCGTTTGAGGTTGTCCTGTCCGGTTTTTTTGACTCCGTGGGTCTTTATCGAGATTTTTCAACCGATCAGAAAGAAACCGCCGAGCAGTGGCTGGAGGTCCTGGGCGTCGCCGATAAGTCCGATCGGTTTTTTAACCAACTTTCATATGGGGAACAACGCATGCTGCTGTTGGCACGGTCCCTTGTGAAAATGCCACAAATCCTGATCCTGGACGAACCCTGCCAGGGACTGGATCCTATCAACCGGGGTCGGATTTTAGATGCGATTGATGTTATCGGTGGTCACAGCGAAACAAATATCATCTATGTCACCCATTATCCCGATGAAATACCCGCCTGTATGACCCGCATGCTGCGGTTTGAGAAACGACCGGAGGGCGGTTATATTATTACCCAACGAAGCATTTGATTTTAGCAGGTCATTTCTGAGATTTTCCATCTGAAATTTTTCCCGCCATTGCGTAAGGGATGTTTCGTTTTACTCGACAACACTTGGATGAGAAATCAATAAAAATTGATCTCAATAGTGGAAAAAAAGCAAAATCATGCCTATAGTAGATCTATTTAATATTATGTCTGTAGCAGATCTATTTGATCTAAGGATTTGAATGTATGAAACGAGCCCTGGCCATTAGTTTTATTATAGCCGCTTTTTTTATGACGCCGGTTGCCGGTGCGGCAACGGACCCACCGGACGATACAACCTTGCGCAACTGGGTGCAGGAGATGAAGAAAGCCCCCCGGGGGCCTTTCACTCGCCTGCGCTGGTTTTGCAATGACGGCACTATTTTGCCTCCCAAAGAATACGCCTGCAAGGATCACGGCGGCGGGGTGCAGCACGGAGAATGGACGGAGCGCGTCAAATTGATGCGCAAGAACGAGTACTACATTGCCAATATTTATGCGGATATCGATCCGGCAGTGTTACAGGAGAATCCCCAACACCTGGAAATCATAAAACAAATGATCCTGGAACAATTTCTGATTGATGCCGATGACGGCTGGATCTTCCGCAAAGCCCGATACTATCGCGGGGCATTGCAAACAGAAGATGAGATCCGCGGGGGACGGGGTCTTTTGCTTGCTCTGGTTAAAGATTCGGACTGGAACCAGAGACGCTATATTGTGCTGCGCGAGGCGGTGCGCTTCGTGCCCCACGGTCGCCAGGATGCACCGATCAGTGAAATGCGGCAAGTTGCTTTATCCATTGCAGAAAAAGATAAAAATTTTGAAACCTTGCGGATCAAAATTCATGTCCGTCCGGAATTAAGTGATGCCGATCAGGTTCGTACTTATGCCAAAACCCGCGGTATTTCCGAGCTTTCAAGCGATTATGAGCATCTGGCACAAACCATTGAAGAAGTTTACCGGCCCCAGGATGTCGGACCGGCAGTTGCCTCCCTGGCAAAACAGCTCAAAAATGCCAGATTAAAGCGTCAAATCAATAAGGATGCCGCGCAGCTGCGGAATCAAACTGATACCGTGGCACGCTTTGCGATTGTCAGTCGTCTGCTGGCAACACTGCGTGACAACTTACCCAAGGCCGGCCGGGCGAGCTCAAAGCTGGCTTTACTGGATACCAGCCTGGTGTTGGAGGGTGATTTATATCGCAGTGGCAATGAATTAATCGACAAACTTCCCGGGGCTTCACGTCGCCAACGGATACTATGGCTTGGTTATTGTTCCGATGGTCTTTATGGCATCGGTTTGATTTCTTCCCGTCAGCAGCGGGCTTTGCAGGACAGTTTTCGGACGCAGCTGGAAGCCGATCCCCAATTAATCGACTATCAGGCCGGCCTGGAATACGCCGCCCGTGTCCCTGAATGGTCCGACAGGCAACTGCGGTTCCATTTTTTTGAAACCGTGACCCGTCTCGAGGGTATCGAGCCGCTTACCAGGCGTTACATTCATGACCGCCTGCGCGGCAGCCTGCTGCTTTTGTATTCTGCAATATTGGAAAGTTTGATGGCCGATGCCGGCCAGCAGCTGGGTATCCAAAATGAGTTGTTTGACCAGAAACTGGCCTCCGGTTTGCGCGGACTGAATGCCGGGCTGGCCCGCGGCATTCTCAGAGAGCCGCAAACCAGTGGTGATTCGCAAAAACTTGACCGCAGCGGTATCTATGTGCTGCCGGCAACCACCGAAGATTTGCCCCCTGTGGCCGGTATTATTACCGCCGGGAAGGGTAATATTCTGTCGCATGTTCAACTGCTGGCACGTAATCTGGGGATTCCCAATGTGGCGGTGGACAAACAGCTGCTGCAGCAGATTACAGCCAGGGTAGGCAATAAGGTGGTGCTGGCCGTAAGCTCCCGGGGTATTGTCCAGCTGGTTGAGGACGGATCCCACTGGGATGAAGTCTTCGCCGAGGAAGCCCGGGTGCAGGATATTGTCATTCGGCCGGACCTTAATAAACTGGATCTATACAATCTGAGCTTTATTCCGCTGCAACAGATGCGGGCCGAGGGCTCCGGCCGGGTTGCCGGGCCAAAGGCCGCCAATCTGGGTGAACTCAAACATCACTTCCCAATCTGGGTGAACTCAAACATCACTTCCCCGAAGCCGTCACCGATGGTGTCGTAATCCCCTTCGGTCATTTTCGGGCCTTGCTGGATCAACCCTTTGAGCCCGGTGGGCCCAATGCATTTAGCTGGATGAAACAACAGTATGCTTTAATCGAAAGTCTCGCCGCAGAACCCCGTAAGCAGGAGAGCGTTACCCGGCGATTTTTAGAGCGAATGCGCGACTGGATCTCAAATGCTGATCCCGGTGATGACTTTCGCTTTCGGCTGCAAGAGGCCATGGCTGAAACTTTCGGTCCGCAAGGGTCTTACGGCGTATTTGTGCGCAGCGACACCAATGTGGAAGATCTGGCGGGTTTTACCGGCGCCGGCCTGAACCTGACGGTGGTCAATGTGGTGGGTTTTGAAAATGTGCTGGAAGCGATCAATCGGGTTTGGGCCTCTCCCTTTTCAGAGCGTGCCTATCGCTGGCGTCAGGCCTACATGGAGAACCCGGAACATATTTACGCCTCGGTGTTGCTGTTAAAGAGCATACCGGCCGATAAATCCGGCGTGATGGTCACGGCTGATATCGACAGCGGTCAAACCGGTTGGCTTACCATTGCAATTAATGAAGGCGTCGGCGGTGCGGTGTCCGGTCAAACCTCCGAAGAGCTGCGCATAAACATGTCTGACGGAAAAGTGCGTCTGATGGCCCAGGCCACGGAGCCCTATAAGCGGGTGATTCTAAAAAAGGGAGGTATGACGAAAATGCCGGCCAGTGGCAGTGAGGCTGTTTTGAGTCAAAAAAATATTCAGCTTCTGATGAAATTTGCCGGAACCGTTGCTGATCGCTTCCCCATGTTGAAAAACATCCAGGGTGATCCTGTTCCGGCCGATATCGAATTTGGTTTTTACCAAGACAAATTGGTGCTCTTCCAAATCCGCCCCTTTCTGGAAAGCGCGCGTGCCCGGCAAAACCTTTTTCTGAATGGTCTGGATCAGCGATTAAAAGAAAAATATGCTATGGTGATTGATTTAGACGAGATTCCTAATTAATCTGCCCTGAAAAATAGCACATTTAAGTGATAAACAGTTCTTTGAAAATTCACAAAAAAGCTTACAAACTTGCAATATACTATTTTTCAGGGTGGATTAATTAGCAGATTGAAAGACAAGATTATCCATGGCCACGATCAAATCGGTAAGCCATTTGCCGCCCCGGGGGCTTTTAGCCAGAGCGACGGCAATATAACGGCGGCCGTCATGCTCGATGATGGCGCTGTCTGAATGATACTGTCGCCAGGTGCCGGACTTGCGATAGATGCGGGATTCCGGATGAACTGACTTCAGACCTTTGACGAACTTGTGTTCGATCGCCGGGTTGCCGAGGATGGTTTTCATCTGGCGACTGAGTTCAGGGGATACCAGCCGGCCGGTTTGCAGCAGATAATAAAAACGGGCCACCTGGAGGGCGGTGGCGCCATGGGAAAGGTTGTGAAGGGGATCCCGTTTCCAGGTGCCGGATTTGCTGTATTCCTTGCCGACCCAAAGGCCGCCGTTTCTCTCAGGGTCATAGAGTCGATAACGGGGCGATTGCAGCAAATCGGCCAGATAGGCTTTGCCTACCTTATTGAGGATTTCCGTAGCTGCGTGATTGGATGAGTTGCGAATCATTTGTACCAGCTTATGCCGGGTTGCCGCATCCAGCGTCATTTCGCCCTTAGAGATGCGTTCAAACGCCCCCAGGAGAATGGCAATTTTGGGTAAACTGGCCGCATACATCATCTCATTGGGATTTACATAGGCCATGCGGGGGAATGACGGGTCCGTGATGTCAACCAACACGATGCTCAAGGATTTCCGCTTGACGGCCTTATCAAGATTGAGAGAAACCAGACACTGGTACAGAGCTTTTTGTAACTTTGGATCGCAGGTTTCAGTTAAATCCGTCGGTAGCTGGTTGGTGTAAACCGGAGTGGCAAATATTAAGATGATGATTACAAAATAAATCTTAAATCCGCGTCTCTTGTTCATGATGCTAATTATTACTGTTTTACTAGGAAAAAGCAAGCAAAAATGAAACGAACTCTGTATTGTATCTATATTTTAATACTTTTGTCCATCACCGCTGCCGGTTTTGCATATCCGCTGGACGCCTACCCTGAAACGGGAATTCGACGCATTGAAGCGGCCCGACTGGCAGTTTTCGGTAAAATGCGCGGCCGCCGACAACCCCCGGGCGCCTTGCTACCCGCCGCTTTGGTGGATTTAAGACTGCTGGATTACCCGGATTTGGAATTGCCGGAACCTGACCCGGAATTCAGCGCCCGCGTTGGCCAACTTTTAGGGGATAAAGGGGCCCGTTATGGTGTTGCCGTGCTGGATCTTTCAGATCTTGATCATCCGCGCTATGCTGAACACCGTGCTGATTTCAGACAGAACGTCGGCAGCGTCGGAAAAGTTGCCGTGGCCGTGGCGCTGTTTCAGGCGCTGGCCGATATTTATCCGGATGACATCGAAGACCGTAAACGGCTGCTTCGTGAAACCATTATCACGGCGGATGAATTCATTCAGTGGGATCACCACGAAGTTCGCATCTTCAATCCCGCTACCGGCGCCCGGAGTTTTCGCCCATTAAAGATGGGCGATCAGGGGTCCCTGTGGGAGTATCTGGATTGGACCCTTTCCGTCAGTTCCAATGCCGCAGCTGCAATGGTGATGAAAAATGTCATGCTGCTGAGACATTTCCAGAAGGATTATCCTGTCTCCAATGACGAAGCCGATCGGTTTTTTAAAGAAGCTACCCGCAAGCAATTGCGTGAACTTTACGAGCAGACGTTCCTGGTTCCTTTTACACGCAATGGTCTGGATTTGAAACTTTTTCGCCAGGGCAGCTTTTTCACCCGCCACGGTAAGCAACGGGTACCCACCGGTTACAACAGTTACGGCACCGCACGGGAGCTCATGCGCTTGCTTTTGTTGATGGAGCAGGGAAAGCTGGTGGACGTCTTTTCAAGCCGGGAAATCAAGCGCTTGCTTTATATGACCGAGCGCCGCATCCGTTATGCCTCATCACCCGCTTTGTATGACTCCG
>JAFDDW010000192.1 GCA_019310665.1 Deltaproteobacteria bacterium | reverse complement strand
TTGGCGGCGATGGCCATGGGGTTGCTGGAAACATCCATCGGTCCGGTGGCATAGACGCCTTCAGCGTATTTTTTGGCGACTTTAATGAAGGTATCATCTTTGACACCGTCATCGGAAATAAATATGGTTTTCATCCGTTTTTTGCGCATCTGGCTGACAATTTTAGATGCCTCCGGATGATAGCCACCGAAAATGACGGCTTCGGCGCCGGAACGTTTAACCTTTGAGACCACAGCCGAGTAATCAACCGCGCCGGGCGTAATTCCTTCGTACAGGACAACTTCGCCCCGCGGATCTTTTTCTATGAAACTCTTAGCGAATTCGGCCAGTCCTTTGCCGTAGTCGCCTTTGTCATGCAGCACGGCGATCTTTTTCAGCTTCAGAACGCCAAGGGCAAAGTCGACTTCAAGTTTGGCCTGGGCATCATCGGAAGCGATGGTCCGAAAAAAATTGGGGTAGTCACCGCTCTGGGTCAGTCCCGGGTTGGTGGCCGAGGGAGACATGGCAATAATTTTAGAATCTTTATAAATACCCATGGCTGCTTTGGTGGCACCACTGCAGATATGTCCCAGAACCACATCAACATTATTGGATATCAATTTGGTGGCTGTATTGGTTGCCACTTCGGGTTTGCAGACATCATCTTCAACCAGAAGCTCAACTTTTTTGCCGAGAACGCCGCCGGCGGCATTGACTTTTTTCACAACCAGCTCGGCCGCCTTAATGGTGGGAATTCCATATGATGCCAGGTCACCGCTATGGGGCCCGGCAACGCCCAGTTTAATCGTATCCGCAGCCATAGCAGGTCCTGAAACAGCAAAAACAAACAACCCAACAATAGACAACACTACCAATTTTACGAATTGACTTTTCATAATTTTTTACTCCTCCTTCCAGTTTTTTGTGACGTTAAGCCCGCAGGCTTTAAAATATATCTTAATAAACGAATGTTTCCATCCAGTCAAGCTCCAAAAGGCAAAAAATCCTTGCCGTGGAACCGCGATACCTGTATGAATACCCCATCGGTACAGTCTGTATTGCAAAACATGCGATATAACCTGTTGGATTAAATAAAAATCAAAGCGGGATAATACCTTGGAAAAAATTGGATTATTCGTAAAAAAAGATACAAAAGCGGTTAAAAAGGCAGATGAATTTGAATCCTGGCTGAAAAATAAAAAAATTGAAGTGGTTAGAAAAGAAAGTTCGCCTCCGGAAATTTATTCACCGGCCAATAACAAAATTTCGGCCCCGCAGGATCTGTCCTGCCTGTTCGTGTTGGGCGGCGACGGTACCTTTTTAAGCGCCGTGCGCTGGATAGGAGATCTTAACATTCCGGTGCTGGGCATCAAATTCGGCGAAATCGGCTTTCTGGCGGAAACTGCGGCGGAGAATTTGTTTTCAGCGGCTGAAAAAATACTCAACAATGAATTCACCATCAGCCGTCGCATGCGCCTCGACGTCCAAGTGGTGCGGGAGGGTAAAGTTATTGTCAGTGAAACCGTATTGAATGATATTGTTATCAACCGGGGGGCCCTGGCCAGACTGGCCAACATCGAAACCCACATCAATGATCATTATCTGACCACCTTCAGGGCCGACGGACTCATTGTCGCCACCCCGACCGGTTCAACCGCCTATTCACTGGCCGCCGGGGGTCCCGTCATCCATCCGGATGTTCCCGGAATTATTATCACACCGATCTGCCCCTTTACCCTGACCAATCGGCCATTGATTATCCCGGATTCAACTAAGATCAGACTCAAGCTTGAAAAAAAGGCCGCCGACATTATGCTAACCTTTGACGGGCAGGAAGGCCTTGATATCACTGATAAAGATACTATTATTGTCCAGAAGAAACCCCATTACCTCAACATGATCACCCTGCCGGAAGAGCACTATTTTGATGTGTTGAAAGCGAAGCTGAGATGGTCCGGTGGTAGAGCTTGAGAAGCTGATAGCTGGTAGCTCATAGCTGATAGTAAAATGGATTGATACCGATCTTAATACTATGAGCTGTGAGCTACCGGCCCTGCGGGCTTTGAGGAGCGTTCCTTCGGGACTTGAGGTAGGAGGCTAAAAACTAAGGCTTTAACTGCCTCAAACCTAAAGCAGAGCGCTCCTCTAGTCACGCGTAGCGGGACGATCCTCCAACAGCGCGGAGCGCTTTATTTCAAACAGATTCCCGTCAAAATCCTTGATAAAGATCAGCGTTTTATCTCCTTTAGGAATTTGCGCCACTTCAACGCCTAATGTGTTACATTTATAAAGAAAATCGTTCAGATCGCCGACTTCCAGGCAAAGATGTTCGATTTGCCGTGTACTGTTACTGCTGCTGTCGGCAATAAATATTTCAAAATGAATATCCTCGTTAAGGTAATTGATAATCACCAGTTCAGAGTCTAGGTTGAATATAGATTTAGAAAGCGTAGATTCTATCGTTTTTGGTTCTGATTTTTCCAATCCCAATAATCCCTGGTAAAACTTATCAGATTTTTCTTCAGAAGTGCAGACCAAGGCCACATGTTTAAGACGCATAGATCTTTCCTATAGCTATTCCGTAGGTTTAGACTTTAATTCAGCCCCGCCAGCCTCTGGCGTAATTAAATAATAGCTCTGGGATTACAGAATCGGATTGTTCGAAAAATTTAGAATCAGAAATCTTCCTTTCCCCAATTCCGCAATCCGAATTCCGAATTCAAAGATTTGGCTTTATGATTACTTTGATCGACTCGCGTCCATCCATGACCAGTTGAAATCCGGTGCCGATATCTTTCAAGGGAAGTTGGTGGGTGATCATGTCATCCACTTTAATGGCTCCGGATTCGATAAATTCTATGGCATCAACTATATCCGGTGGCCCGCAATAGTAGGAGGTAAGAATTTGAATCTCTTTGGTCCAGAAATCATTGAGCGGTATGGTAATTTGTTTGTTCGGGCCGGGCACCGCAAAAAAAACGATGACACCGCCTTTATCCACCCACTGCCAGGCCTGATCAACCGCAGACACGGCTGAGGTGCACAGGATGACGACATCGACCTTTTTATTTTTTGCAGCTGTCAGCTGATTAGCCACATTTTCGGCGGCATCAAGGGTAATATCCGCGCCTAACCCGGCGGCCAATTCCAGCCTTCTGACGTTTAGATCGGTGGCAATCACCTGGCAATTTTTAGCTTTGGCAAGTTTGACATGCAGCAATCCGGACATACCGCAGCCGAACACCATGACCGTTTGGCCCTGCTGCACTCCGGCAAGCCGCTGGGCCCTGACGACACAGGCCAGCGGCTCAATAAAAGTGCTTTGATCATAGCTGATTGTATCCGGCAAACGATAGGCGCCATTTTCGATCAGCGTGTTGGGGACCAGCACATATTCGGCAAATCCGCCCGGAAGCCTTTCTTTGATGTTCGTGCAAACAGGGTAATGCTCTTTTTTACAGTAATCGCATTGCATACAGGGCACTTTAGGCGCAATAAACACCCTGTCTGCGGGATTAAATTTCTTAACCGACTGCCCGACCTCAACTACCTCAGCACCAATCTCATGCCCCAGCACCAGCGGTGCTCGGGGCAAGCGGTACCATTCCACAATATCACTGCCGCATATGCCGCAGGAGATCACTTTGACAAGCATCTCATTGGGTCCCGGCCGGGGCGTCGGAACTTCCTCAATTCTGATATCTTTGTTGTTGTACCAGAGGGCAACCCTCATTGGAGTATCTTTCAATTTCGGATTTTAGATTTCGGATTTCGGATTGATCAAAGGATTCTTATCGATTTTATTTTTTTAATCATCTGCGATCAGCTTTGAGCTATGAGCTATCTGCTGGCACTGGAAGTGCCCTAATCCGCAACGCGCAATCAGAATTAGTTAAATAGTTAATTAGGTTAGAGAATTTCAATCTATTTGACTAATAACCGACACCCTTGCAACAAACTGAATCAACTTAATCAACTCAATCAACTAAATAAACCTTATACCCTATACCTTCCACCTTATACCATTAATTTCCAGCGACCAGAGACCAGTAGCCAGTAACTGGGAGCTTTACCCTTTATTCTTCAGCGTATTGTAAAGATCAAAGGCCTTCTCCGGAGATTCGTTATCGTGCACCACCTCCTTGACGGCCTGGATCATGGCAACGGGGTCTTCGGATTGGAAAATATTGCGACCCATATCCACCATTTTGGTCATATTATGGCTGACCGATAGTTGACTTATGGCCTCTCTTACAATATAAAAACCGCAATGGTCAACCATATGATAAAAAATGGGCTGGTCACAGCGTTGATGCTGGCGATACTAACCGTTGCACCCGGCAACGGATACGGCGCTGATTTGCGTGCGTTGATCGAATTGAAGGAAAACGGCGCCATTGATTGGACTGCAGGGGTAGTTGAAGCCAAAGGCACCGGTGTTCCTGCGACATATAACTATTATGGCAAACCCCAGGCTCACCGGCAAAAAACCATCGCTGAGGCCACCAGCAAAGCACAACATAACCTCTTGGAAACGATTGTCGGCCTAAGGATTAATTCTGAAAGCCGGGTGATCGACATCGTCGAAGCTTACCCTTCCATGATGACCCTGCTGAGGGATATGGTTCATAATGCGCCGGAAATTGAAAAACTGAGGCAATACCAGTACGACGGCACCGTGGAGGTCTGGTCGCAGATGAAATTGAACGGGGGCTTTTCTCAGCTTATCCTGCCTCCGGAAATCAGGCACATTGAACCCATAAAACAGGTTTTGACAAGTAAGAATTCCATCAGGCAGCAAACCCGCCGGCGGTCATCGAATATTTTTACCGGAATGGTAGTCGATGCCAGGGGTATGCGGACAGTTCCCGTGCTGGCACCAAGAATTTTAGATGAGAATCTGGAAGAGGTATTCGGGCCGGCCTATGTCAGTCGTGAGTTTGCAGTGCAGCATGGAGTCGTCCGGTATGCCACTGATATCAGAAAAGCTAAATTTCATCCACGAGTCTCCGATAATCCTTTGATGGTCAAAGCCCTGAAGGTCCTATGGCCGGGACGCTGCGATTTTATTATCAGCAACGCAGACGCCGCCAAGCTCAAAAGTGCCTCCGAGCATCTCAAATTCCTCAAGGAATGCAAGGTCATCATCGTGCTGGACCCTAGGTAAGAGGACAGATATCGGAATACGGAAGGTCTTAAGAGCATAGAGCATAGGGCATAGGGCATGGCGCATAGAGCATAGCATAATAATTTTTTAGAAAATGAAAAGGCTGTTCGGATTTGCAGATTCGAACAGCATTTTCACGATGATTAAAGATACAGATTTGAGAGTCAAATTATATTCTATA
>JAFDDW010000191.1 GCA_019310665.1 Deltaproteobacteria bacterium | reverse complement strand
TAGGTGACTGCGGTATCCTTATTTCTTGAGTCGTTCTCCATCTCTGCGGAATGCTTGGCACCATAATTTTTTATTATAGCATTATATGGTGGATTTGTTAAGATCAGATGGGTTAAGAGATTGACTAATATGATACCGTTTTATATTAAATTCAATATGTTAAATTGATTTATAGCTGTAGAATTGATCAATAAATTACCGTTGTTATTATGTCGATCAGCAGGTCGAGCCGGACCGCAACTATTACTTACTACTATTTTAGTAAAAAGCGCTTAAGCTGTCAAATATTATTAATAATATGTAATAATATTAAATGGTTAAATAAAGGATCCTGGCCCGCAGGGGTGGTGTTTGCCGTTGGATAACCAATGTTGACATAAATCAGTACGAAAAGGAGAGATCACAATGAATAAGGAAATGAAAATTAGCTTTCCGGGAGGGAAACGGGTTTTTTCAGACTATAATGGGTTTAGTGTAGAAACAGATCAGAGTAAAGAAGACGGCGGTGACAGCTCCGCCCCGACACCTTCAGAGCTTTTTTTTGCCTCCATTGGTACCTGTACCGCTCTTTACGCCTTGAGATTTTGTGAAAGTCGCAAGATCGATACCGCAAAATTAAAAATTAAAATTGAACTTCAATCCGACCCAAAAACCTATATGGTCGAAAAAATTATCTTTAAAATAAACCTGCCACCGGAATTTCCCGAAAAATATGCGTCGGCCCTGATCAAGTCAATGAATTTGTGCTACGTAAAGAAGCATCTGGAACAGCCGCCGCAATTTGAGTTTGAGATGAGTGCCGCCTCTGGCCGCGAGCGTCCAGTCTGATCGAAAAGGAAACTAATGAACATCGAACGTCCAACATCGAAGTAATGTATTCTGCCTGCCGTGAGCTTTTGTGTCGAACGGTCTATTTTAAAAAAAAGAGTGAGCGAAGCGATTCCATCCTTCGACATTCGACATTCGACATTCTGCGGTTCTGCGGTTCGCTTTTTTTTTAACTTTGTGTAGTTTCATGCGAGTTAGGGGCTTCGCCCTAACTGGAATGCGGGAATATTGGTTATGTCAAATACGCCCGGCATGCATAGACCTCAGGAACCTACCACCCGTCTGGTAATTAACATTGGGGTGGCCGCTTTATGCCGGCTCATACTCAATACTTCCCGTCGATTTGTCTATCCTTTCGCACCGGTTCTTAGCAGGGGACTGGGCGTTCCACTGACGGCAATCACTTCGCTCATCGCCTTGAATTGGGCTGCCGGCGTCATGGCTGTTTTTATTGGACCGGTTACCGATCGCCTTGGATATCGCCCAATGATGATCGCCGGAATGACCATGGCGGCAGTGGGACTGCTGGTTTCCGGTTTTCTTCCAATTTACGCGGTCGTTTTGGTGGCACTGTTTCTGGCGGGCCTGGGAAAAAGCGTTTTTGACCCGGCCCTGCAGGCCTATATCAGTGAGCAGGTGCCATACCGGCATCGTGGATTGGCAATCGGATTTCTTGAGTATAGCTGGGCCGGCAGTGCCTTGCTGGGCATACCGGCCCTGGCGCTGGTCATAGATAAATTCGGCTGGCGATCCCCTTTCTTTTTGATGGGAGTCCTGGCCTTGCTGGGAATCGCTGCGCTGGGAGTTTTGATCCCCAAAGCAAAAAAAGCTCATGCTCTGCCGGATTCGAAAATCGACCTGAAGGCTGCCTGGCAGCGGGTGTTGCGGAAAAAAGCCGCCCGGGGAGCGCTGGCCTTCATCTTTTTGGTCAGCGCGGCCAACGACAATCTATTTGTGGTGTATGGGGCCTGGATGGAAAAGTCATTCGGCATGACGATCGTCGCACTGGGTCTTGGGACCAGCGCCATTGGCCTGGCTGAATTATTGGGTGAAACCATGACGGCCATCCTGGCGGATCGTATTGGATTAAAAAGATCGGTGATTGTCGGACTGGCTGTCTGCATTATCTTTTATGCTATACTGCCCTTTCTCGGCCTGACGATTACGATGGCCTTTGTGAATCTGTTTCTCATCTTTGTAACGTTTGAATTTATGATTGTCGCCAGCGTGTCCATGGCAACCGAACTGTTGCCCGAGGCCCGTGCGACCATGATGGCAACTTATTTGGGAGCAGCCGGACTCGGCCGGGTGGCAGGCGCTCTAATCGGCGGACCGGTTTGGCTGATCGGAGGAATCTTGGCCACCAGCATGGTTTCAGCCTTTATCAGCGCTTTGGCCCTGGCAACCTTGATCTGGGGATTGCAGGGATGGCACGAAAAATAAATGCCTAAAATGCCTAAATTGCACTAAAGTGCCTAAAATTAAGGAATACTGTCTATTTTAGTTGGATCCACCCGTTGCGATAAGCGTCTAAGGGAGACAGCAAATATAACACCGTATATGAACAGGTCAATGTTCAGGCACAAAACTGAAAATTAGCGCCAAAAATGTGCTATTGCCGATTGGAAACCAAATCGATCGTGCTGAAAGCACGTTCCACAATTTTAGGCATTTTAGGCATTTTAGGCACTTTTGGCATTTTAGGCATTTTCAATTATCATGACCGATTTTGTTTAGCAAGGTTAAGAACAATTAAATCAGAGCCTGAAATGATTGACACGAAAAGGGCCTGATGTTATATTCAGTTCGTCAATTGATTTGGAAAAAGAACAACCGTTTTTGAAAAAGCCTTATAAACGACTATAAGCTTTCGGAGCGCCCGGTGGCGAATATTATATCATTTGAGGATAAGAAGGGCCTTGCAGAGGAAAAACAGGCAAGCCTGACAAAAATGCGCAAGTTTCAGGCCGTTCGAAAAGTCTTTCAGTGCACGCACTGTGCTCTTAAGTGCGAAAAGTGCGGATCACAGATCAGCGGTGATCAGAGCAAAACTGACCTTTATCAACGCAAACTGAATGTCCCCTACAACTTTTGTGATGAGTGTTCAGAAGAGTATTTAGACTACATCGAAAGGCTCAAGGGAGCGGGGGATCTTGACTGTTACTGGCATAATGAGGCCTGGATTGATGCCTGGAAGAGATGGATAGATTATCAGGGCAGTGTTGACCGGTATTTAAAATCAAGAGAATTCAAGCAGTTGTTAAACGAACTCAAACAAACCGGGCCTGACGAATAGGAGGAAACATGTTTGGAATAGGAATGCCGGAACTCATTATAATTTTAGTGATCATCCTCATCATTTTTGGAGCCGGCAAGTTACCGGAAATCGGCGCAGGAATGGGGAAAGCCATTAGAAACTTTAAAGGTGCATCAGACGAAGAGGAAAAGAAGGAACCTGAGAAAATAGATGAGGAAAAAAAATCCTGAGCCATTTATGCCCGCCAGTAAACCCAATAGTTGAGTCGGTTGTCGAGCCTTTCTAACTCATTCAAGCGTTCTGGATCTTGTCCCAAACCAAATCATAACTGGCACTTCGGCCCCCGCCCGGGTTTGGTTGAAGTATGCCTTTGGCAACCAGATCAGCCAGCTCCCGTTGGGCCGTGGCTCTGCTGACATGTGTCAAGCCCACGTATTTGTTGCAATAAATTATAGGGAAAGGATAAAAAATGGCGTAAAAAACAAACTGTTACGCCATTTTAAATCTAATTCTGCTAACAGCTAGAATGGAATGTCATCATCAGCCGGTCCCTGCGTCGGTGCCCCTGAATAATCTGGGATCGGCGGGCCTTGCGGGCTGGGCGAATCTCCGACATCCCGTCCGCCAAGGAATTGTACAGTATTAGCTACTATTTCGGTAGTGTATCTTTTGTTTCCCTCTTTATCCTCCCAGGCGTTAGTCTGGATGCGCCCTTCAACGTAAACTTGCCTTCCTTTGGAAAGATACTCCCCGCAAATTTCACCGAGCTTTCTCCAGGCCACAATGCGATGCCATTCGGTGCGCACTTTTTTTTCACCCGTATCCTTATCCTTCCATTCTTCGGATGTTGCAATATTGAAATTTGCAACCGCATCGCCGCTGGGCGTATACCGAACCTCAGGATCACCTCCCAGATTGCCAATCAAAATCACCTTATTTATGCCTGCCATTTTTGCCTCCTTCCCTGAAAATCAAATTAATTTAATTTTTGATACAGGAATCGGGATGTAATGTCAATCCAACTTCTTTTTAGAATCAATTACTTTGACAACACACTTTTTTTTAAATACTTATGATAAAGAATCCGGTTGGATGCTTCAGAGATCAATTGAACACAGGATTGCTGGAGGAAAACAAATCAATCCCATTACGCCAACACTCCAATATTCCAACACTCCGGTTTTTTTAAAATGCCCCCTGATTCTCCATTCATAAAGCGGATTAAACGACATGTGATCGGGCGCAGGCGCACCTATTTTGCGGCAACCGCACCGGGCTTTGAGAAGCTATGCTTGGACGAAATACGATCCCTGGCGTTGTTTGATGCAGAGGCATCGGAAGTTCCCGGAGGCGTCGAGTTTAAAGGACGACTGCAGGATTGTTATCTTGCCAACCTGCATTTGCGCACGGCCAACCGTGTGTTGATGCGAATTGAAACCGTTAATGCAACCCACTTCAGTCAACTTCAAAAAAAACTCTCAGATATATCCTGGGAACTATTTTTAAGAGCCGATCAGGTTCCGCAGATGCATGTCGCAACCCGCCATTGCAGACTTTATCACACCGCGGCCATATCAGAGCGTCTTTTAAAGGCCATTGCCGCCCGCAAAAAAAATATTGAATTTATGGCCCCGGCTCAAGAATTATCATTCTCACCACAAAATATCTATGTCCGCGGGGTAGATGATCGCTTCACCGTTTCCATCGACAGCAGTGGTGAGAACCTTTACAAGCGCGGTATCAAAAAACACACCGGCAGCGCCCCCCTTCGTGAAACAACTGCCGCCGCCGCACTAATGCTGGCTGGCTACACCGCCCCCGAACCACTGATAGACCCGATGTGCGGTACCGGTACATTTGCGTTGGAAGCCGCCCTGATCGCCAAAAATATACCTCCGGGGTGGTTCAGAGAATTTGCGTTTATGCAATGGCCGTCATTTAGTCAAAAAAGATGGGAATACCTAAAAAGCCAGTGTGCAACAAAGTTTGCCAATCCTCAAAAACGATTGATATTTGCCTCGGACCAGGATTCAGCTGCCTGCAGTCGGCTTGAAAAGTGCATTCAGAAGCACAAATTATCCGGCTTAATAAAAGTTTCCCAGAAAGACTTTTTTGATTTTATTCCTCGTGAATTGACCGATCAAACAGGGGTGGTCCTAATCAATCCCCCTTATGGACGACGGTTGGGAAATCTTGAAAAAAGCGACCACCTTTTTGTGGCCATATGTGACAAATTAAAGCAGGATTTCATGGGTTGGAAACTGGTTCTGGTCGCACCCGACAGAAACCTGGTCAAAAAGATTCCCTTTCAGCTCGACGCCCTGCCATTTTTTCATGGAGGGCTGAAGCCCACTCTGATGTTCGGAAGAATCGTGTAATTAGGCATCGCGGAATTTCTATCATTCCACCATCCCATTGGAGCCCCTAAAGGATTATCTTCAAGAGATTGGCAGCCGATTTGTTATTACCTATTATCCTTTTTTTACGTTTAGGTCTTTAACAGTGAAAGGAAAATTATAAATGACTTCGATTTGGCCGTTTATTCTGCTGGCCTTCGTTGCCGGGTTTTGCCTCCCGACCCAGGCCGGTATTAACACGCAACTGAATCTGTGGAGCCAATCGGCAATTCTG
>JAFDDW010000003.1 GCA_019310665.1 Deltaproteobacteria bacterium | reverse complement strand
AACATAATCTGTCAAGGTTTTACCGAATTTTCAAAGAACAGCTATTTTAAAATTTGAGGTATGAAATACCTACAATTTTTTACTTGACTTTCACCGGAATAACTTCGGCGGAACACCTGAAACCTCAAGCCGTATCTTACAACATGTTGTCCGATAAAGGCCACTAAGGGCCTGAGAAGGGAACGAGGACCTGGTGTCACCAGGCCCGGGGCTTGATGGATGTTATTCGACGTTTACGCTGATCGGCTTGGGTTGCTCATCTTCCGGTCGGGGAATTTCTATTTCCAGCACTCCGTCTTTAAACTTGGCTTTAATTAGATTGGGCTGAATGTTATGATGAAGCGTAAACGAGCGCTGAAAGGTACCGTAGCAGCGTTCCTGGCGGTAGTAATTATCCTCTTTAATATCGGGATTGGCCAGTCGTTCTCCTTTGAGTGTCAGAATATTCTCTTTGACTTCAACGGAGACATTTTCTTTGCTGATCCCGGGCAGCTCGACAGCTAGTGTAATTCCGGTTTCCGTTTCGTAAATATCCACCGCAGGTCGCCAGGCACACATATTCATTTCATTTTCCCGATCTTTTGAGCGGCCGAAAGAATCCTCGAACATGTGGTTGATTCGATTCTGAAGCTCTGCAACATCCCTGAACGGATCCCATTTAACGAGTGCCATGATCAAGCCTCCTAATTACTCCGCCCTGAAAAATAGCATATTCAGGGTGATAAATAGTTCTTCGAAAACTGAAGTTTGTTTTTTAACCATAGGTCCAGATCAGCGCCAAAATAGCCTAATAAGATTTGAAAGGATAATAATATTTTACCTACTCCTGATATCGTTATTTTTCAGGGCGGAGTAATTAAGGTCCTGCTTTTTTCAAATTTAAGCACCGGTGCAACGGTGTCAAGCAAGTTTTCGAGTTACGGGTTACGAGTTGCGGGTTGCGAGTTGCGAGTTGCGGGTATATATAGTTGATTGAGTTGTTTAAGTTGATTGAGTTGGTTACAGGGGGTCGGTTAGTCAAATAGGCTGAAATCCTTTAACCTAATCAACTATTTAACCTAATCAACTGTTCAACTAATCTTGGCCGCGGGTTGCAGGTTACGGGGTGCGGGTTGCGGGTTGCGCGCTGCGAAAAGCGTGTTTCCGAATGTCGCTCTGTCATCTGTCCTCCGTCATCTGTCCTCTGTCTTCTGCTATACCTTTACAAACATATGTTTAGGTGTTATTTTCGTTTCGATCAGCGATGGGGGAGAAGAAGGCATTCCAACATTCCCTCCGGGGCGTAGGCCAATTGGGGCGAAGCCCCCAAATCAAACATTAGGAGCCGGAAATGGAGTATATAAAAATACGACTATTAGATGATTTCGGTCATATTGGTTCCAAATTTGAAAAGACAATCGAAGATATGTTCCGATCGGTGAGCCCGGGCTTTACACTTGCTGAACGGACATGGAGACCTCCCATGGATATGAATGAGACATCGGAAGAGGTCATTATTGTGGCCGAGGTTCCGGGCGTCGACAAAGATGACCTGGAGGTTGAAATCAGCAGCAAAGCCGTCAGGATAAAGGGAAACCGTTTCGCCAGGCATTGCTCCGGCAATGCCACCTATCGACTTGCTGAAATACAGTACGGCCGCTTTGAACGGATTCTCTTTTTGCCGGCACCCATTGATCCGGAAATAGTATCGGCCGCCTATCAAAACGGTTTGCTGGAGATACGATTGGCCAAACAGCCACCTGAGCAAACCCACAAAATACCGATTCAGGATGGATAGGGAATATGAATGCGGAAATCGGAATGTGGATTTTGGATTTCGGAATTGGGAATACAGACTTAACCCCAGACATTTTTCAAGAATTTTTATATAATTTTCAAAGTCAGTAAATTGGAGGAAAATATGGCTGATGAACGGTCACCGATGGAATTTGATGCAGAAAAATTGCCGGAGGTTCTTCCGATTCTGCCGCTGTATGACGCAGCGCTTTTTCCCAAAATGGTCTTACCTTTGGTGGTTTTGCAGGGCGAATCCGTCCAGTTGGTCGATGAAGCCATGGCCAAAGATCGTATCATCGGCCTGATGGTATCGAAAAAGCCCGAGGATAAAACGACACCCGACCGGCAGGACTTGGCCCAGGTGGGCACCAGTGCCTTGATTCTCAAAATGGCAAAGACCCAGGATGATCGAACCCAACTTTTGGTCCAGGGACTGAGCCGGTTCAAAATAAGAAAGTTTGAAGACGGCAAGCCCTATCTCGTCGCACGCATCGAAGTGCTCAAAGATGTCGAGAAAAGAGACAAAGAAACCGAAGCATTGATGTCGAATATCGTCGGGCAGTTTGAAAGAATCGTCGAATTGTCTCCGGGGCTGCCGCCCGAGATCGCTCAGATGGCGAGAACCATCCAGGAGGCCGGTACGCTGGCGGACATGATTGCCTCTACCATTAATTCCACTCCCCAAGAAAAACAACAAATCCTTGAAATACAGGATGTTAAACCGCGACTGAAACAAGTCACCCGCCTGTTAAACCACCAGCTCGACATCCTGGAGCTGGGACACAAAATTCAAAGCCAGGTCAAGGGTGATATGGACAAAAGTCAACGCGAGTATTATCTGCGTCAGCAATTGAAGGCTATTAAGGAAGAACTGGGTGAAAAAGATGAAGCTTCCGTTGAGATTGATGAATACCGGGCCAAAATTGAGGAAAAGAATCTTCCCGAAGAAGCCCGCAAAGAAGCCGAACGCGAACTGGATCGTTTAGCGCGCATGCATCCGTCTTCGGCCGAATATACGGTGGCATCAACCTACCTGGACTGGATTACATCGCTGCCCTGGCATGACAGCAGTCCGGATAATCTGGACATCAAAAAAGCCAGAAAAATATTGGATGAAGACCATTTCGGCCTGGAAAAGCCTAAACGGCGTATCATCGAATATCTGGCGGTTCGCAAACTGAAGCCGGAATCCAAGGGACCCATTTTGTGTTTTGCCGGACCTCCCGGAACCGGCAAGACATCACTGGGACAATCCATCGCCCGGGCACTGGGACGCAAGTTCTATCGTATATCGCTGGGCGGTGTGCGAGATGAGGCTGAGATCAGGGGTCATCGGCGAACTTATGTGGGTGCGCTGCCGGGTCGAATCATCCAGGGATTGCGACGGGCTGAAACCAACAATCCGATATTTATGCTGGATGAAATCGACAAGGTTGGAAGTGATTTTCGCGGAGATCCTTCTTCCGCTTTACTGGAGGTACTGGATCCGGAGCAAAATTTTTCTTTCTCCGATCACTACCTGGACGTGCCCTTTGATCTTTCCAAGGTGATGTTCATAACAACGGCCAATATCCTGGACCCCATTCCGCCGGCTTTGCGTGATCGCATGGAAGTGCTGATGCTCCACGGATATACGCTGGATGAAAAGGTTAAAATAGCCAACCGCTATCTCATACCCCGTCAGCGGGAAGAGCACGGCATCAAGGCCAAACAGATTAAATTTACCAACGGAGCGGTAAAGCAAATTGCGATGGGCTACACACGGGAAGCCGGGCTGCGAAACCTGGAGCGTGAAATAGCGAATATATGCCGGGGGGTGGCCACCAAGATAGCCCAGGGCAAGGTAAAATCCGTCAGCATCAAAGTCGATGACCTTCACGAATACCTGGGACCCGTTCGTTTGACCTCCGAAACCAAAGCCCGGATAACAACCCCGGGTGTGGCCACCGGTTTGGCCTGGACGCCCACCGGAGGAGAACTGCTGTTTATCGAAGCGACCGCCATGAAGGGCAGTAAAGGCCTGACTTTGACCGGACAGCTGGGTGATGTCATGAAAGAATCTGCCACAGCCGCCTTGAGTTTTGCGCGTTCAAATTCTGAAGCCCTTGGAATTGATGAGGATTTTTTTTCGAAACTTGATATCCATATTCATGTCCCCGCCGGTGCCATCCCCAAAGACGGCCCCTCTGCCGGGGTGACCATGCTGTCTGCGCTAACTTCCCTGTTGACCGATACCCGCATCCACAAAGATCTGGCCATGACCGGTGAGATCACCCTAAGAGGGCAGGTGTTGCCGGTCGGCGGTGTCAAAGAAAAAGTGCTCGCCGCCCACCGGGCCGGGATTAAAACCATCATATTGCCGGAATGGAATCGGAAGGATATCGAAGATATCCCCAAAAATGTCCAGAAAGACATTCGGTTTCATTTCGTCAATAAAATGCTGGATGTATTAAAAATTGCTCTGGAAAACAAAAAACCGCGATCTACCGTGAAGCGTCGTAAAAAGAAGTAACCCACGGGACACATCATTTAAACAGATAATTGAGAGAATATACGAAGGTTACTTGTCGAATGAGTATTTTAAAAATAACAAGCACCAAAAAACAAATCTCAAATAAATCCCAATGACCAAAATTCTAAATTCCAAACATATGATCCTCCAGCATTTGTGCCAAATGGTATCATCACCGGCGATTAATGGTTGCCACAGCGATACGCTGCAACTGCGGTGAATGTTTTGGTCATTGGATATTGAAATTTGAGATTTATTTGTAATTTGGTGCTTGGGGTTTGGGATTTTAATGCTTTATAAAACCATAATTGGGGTGGGATACTATAATTTTGTTTCTTAGAAATATAGATTCCATTATCACTAAATCTTCATTTTTCCGCAGAATCAGAGCCGTGCCGCTCTTATTAAGCTGCACTTTTTTTTATTTAGTTATCGGTTGTGCTGCAACCTATGAACCGCCTCCCAAGCAGCCGGCGGGATATCCGAAACCGTATAAAGTTTTTGGTAAATGGTACCAGCCGCTGCCGCACTCCAAAGGTTTTCGCCAGCGCGGAATCGCTTCCTGGTACGGGAAGGATTTCCACGGCAAAAAAACCGCCAATGGTGAAATCTATGATATGTATGCCGTGACGGCGGCCCACAAAACTTTGCCGCTGGGCACCTATGTGCGGGTTCATAATCTTGAAAACAATCGCAAGATAGATGTGCGAATTAACGACCGGGGACCTTTTGTAAGGGGACGAATTATTGATCTCTCTTACACGGCGGCCAAAGATATTGGAATCGTCGGTCCCGGAACTGCCAGGGTCGAGGTCTTTGCCCTGGGAACCCCTGCGGCCACTGACGGTGGGTCAAGCCGCACCTACGTGCAGGGAGACTATTTTTCGGGTAATTTTACCTATCAGGTCGGCGCCTTTGTAAACCGTGAGAATGCTGAGAGGCAGACGCGCGAGCTCGAAAAAAGGTATAAAAATGCGCACATAACGGTTTTTGACCGTGGTGACCAGATCTTTTATCGGGTGCGGATCGGAAAATTCACGACCCTGGAAGATGCCGTTCGGCACGAGGAAATTTTGATACAGGACGGATACCCGGACGCCATTTTGATTGCTGAATAGCGGACAATTGACGAATGACGATTGACTAATTGTGGAATGCTATCTTTTTTATAATTTTTAAAAGATGACGGTTTCATCAAAAAATCGCCTATAAAAATGACGGAGCATAGCGACATCCACCATTCGACATTCGTCGTTTGTCATTATTCAATTTTAGAGAGGTGATATAGTTTGCTGAATAAGGTGGTTTTCCTGGACCGGGACGGTACGATCAACCGGGATTCACATGCTTACATTAAAAGCTGGGAGGAATTTGAATTTATTCCCGGCAGCCTCGAGGCTATCAAGGCGTTGACCACAAACGGCTTTGTCAATATTGTTATCACCAACCAGTCTGCGGTACCGCGTAAGTTGATATCCTTGAAAGACCTTGAATTTGTTCACAACATGATGATGCAGACGGTTGCGTCAAGCGGCGGAGAAATTAAGGACGTTTTTTACTGTCCCCATATGCCGGGAGATGATTGTGATTGCCGCAAACCCGAACCGGGATTGATTTATCAGGCCCAAAAAAAATACGGGATTGATCTGACCACAGCTGTGATGGTTGGAGACAGTGCCAAAGATATCGAGTGTGCCCGCAGGGCTGGCTGTGGTACGGTGGTGCTCGTTAAAAGCGGCAAAGAAGACGATGTGGCAAGTGTGTTGAAGGCCCGGAAAATCCGTGTGGATTATGTTGCGAAGGACCTGTATGAAGCTGCAGAGTGGATCCTTGAAAGTCATTCCTAATTCCTATAGTTTGTCCCGAATGAAGAATAATAAAGCGAAATACACTTCTGCTACGACAATTGAAGGTCATCTGGAGCACACCACCTATTTTAACGAAGAGACCCATTATACCATTGCGCGGTTAAAACCCTCCAATTTGTCCGCCGCCGTGACGGTTGTCGGATATTTGACGGGCGTTAGCCTCGGTGAAACCGTAAAAGTCAATGGTCGCTGGGAGACCCATCCCAAATACGGTCAGCAGTTTAAAGTTCAATCATTTGAAGTGACGCTGCCGGCAGGGGTTGATGGTATCCGTAAATACCTGGGGTCCGGTATTATTAAAGGAATCGGTCCATCACTGGCTTCAAGGATGGTTAACGCCTTCGGAGCGGAAACCCTGGAGATCATTGAGGGCCACCCGGAAAGGCTCGTTGAAGTGGACGGCATCGGGGAAGCCAAAGCAGCCCTGATACAAAGCGCCTGGAGCGAGCATCACGCCCTTAGAGGTTTGATGCAGTTTTTGCAGAAAATGGGGGTTCAGACTTCCTATTGCGCAAAAATATACAAAGCATACGGTCCGGATGCGGTGGCCCTTATCCAGGAGGATCCTTACGTGTTGGCAGAGGATATACCGGGTGCCGGATTTCTGATCGCCGATACCATTGCCCGCAAACAGGGTGTTGAAAATGAAGACCCCGAGCGCGTGCGCGCCTGTATCCTGCATCTTATTCTTCAAAATGCAGATGACGGGCATACTTTCGCTGAAAAGGAAAACCTTTTTTCGCGTTGTGAAAATCGGTTCCAAATCAGTCAAGGGGCCATTGAGAATGCCATTGACGAACTGCTTGCCGCCAATGTCATCATCGTTGAGCCGCTTGAAACGAATCCATCGACGAGTGCCGTGTACATGAAAGATTTGCATCTGGCAGAAAGCGGGCTGGCAGGCCGCCTGATGGCGATGCTCTCTGTACCGGTGGAACCTGGTGATATCGATGCCGATGGCATCGCCAAAGAAGTCCATCAGAAGCTTGCCATTAACCTATCTGCCGAACAGGTGGAGGTACTCGAAAAGGTTTTTCCCCATCGTATTGTGATTATTACCGGCGGACCCGGAACCGGCAAAACAACCCTTTTGCGTTCCATCAGCACCGTATATCAGGCCCAGGGCAAGCGAGTTCTGCTGGCAGCACCCACCGGCCGGGCGGCCCGGCGTTTGGCGGAGATTACCCGAAAAAAGGCAAGCACCATTCATCGTCTTCTGGGATACAGCTTCACCGATAACGGCTTCATGCGAAACCGCGACCATCAACTGGACGCCGATGCCGTTATTATCGATGAAGCTTCAATGGTCGACACGGTTTTGATGCATCATCTTCTGGCAGCCGTGCCGCTGTCGGCCAGGATGATTCTGGTGGGTGATGTATTCCAGCTTCCATCAGTAGGGCCCGGCAATGTCCTGGCGGATATGATCGACTCTGGTAGCATACCGGTATTCTATTTGAATAAAATTTTCCGTCAGGACCAGGAAAGCTCAATTGTTATCAACGCCCATAAGGTTCGTGAGGGTGAATTCCCCGACTTTCAAGGCTCAAACGGTTTAGATGATCTTTCCGATTTTTATTTCATAGAACAAAACGACCCGGACCGGGCAGCTGCCAGGATTGTTCAATTGTGCAAAGAAGAGTTGCCCGGCGAATTTGATTTTGATCCGGTCAATGACATTCAGGTATTAACACCGATGCACAAAGGTGCGGTCGGTACAATCAACTTAAACAATCTTTTGCAAAAAGTATTAAATTACCAACCTGTAGAGACGAAAAATACAGGGATATCATTCAAAGCCGGCGACAAGGTAATGCACCTTAAAAACAATTACCCCAAAGAGGTGTATAATGGCGATATTGGAATCGTCGCCGGCATTGACAACCAAAAAGCGGAACTATCGGTAAATTACTACGGCAAAAACGTCAGTTATGCTTTCGACGAGCTGGATGAGTTGACAGTGGCCTACGCCATTTCAATCCACAAATCCCAGGGCTCTGAATATCCGGCTGTTATCGTGCCGCTGATGACCCAGCATTATGTCCTGTTACAAAGGAATTTGCTTTACACCGCCATGACCCGAGGCCAAAAATTAGTCATCCTGATCGGTACCCGAAAAGCGCTTAACATTGCCCTGAAAAACGACAAACCCCACCGGCGGCTGTCGAGGTTGGCTGATAGGCTTTCTTCGAAGGTTTAATTCATACCGACAGCAGTGTGTATAGCGAACTATAAGAGTCTGGTTTAGGGTAATTTGGTTTCTAGGTGTCAGCCCAGCCGCCGGCCTGAAAAGCGGCCAGTCTAATCAAATAAAAAACTTAACGGCATAGGCAGTCCATTTTCTGACAGGATCAACAGGAAGGACAGGATAAAGAAATACGAGTTCAAAATAAATCCTGATAATCCTGTAAATCCTGTCTAATATATTTTTAAAAGATGAGAAGATTCAATGGAACTAAAACCTACCTACGAAGAATTAAAAGAAAGAGTTGCGGAATTGGGAAAAGAGGCTGCAGATTGCAAATCAGCAGAAGAGTCGCTGCGCCGGAGTAATGAAATCGTCAACAGCATTTTATCCGCTTCTCCGATCGGCATCGGTCTGGTCGAAAATCGAATCATCAAGCGAATTAATGGCTCTCTGATGAGAATGTTTCGTTTTGAATCAGAAGCCGATTATCTTGGAAAGAGCGCTAGAATCATTTATCCATCGGAGCAAGATTTCCAAAGGGTTGGCGACTTTATTTATAACTATCTGAAAGCCGGCCAAGAGGCCTGGCTGGATGCTAGCTTTCAACGCAAGGACGGGACTACCTTCTGGGGTCATTTAAAAGTGAATACCCTTTATCCTCCGGATCCTATGCAAAGAGCCACTTTTACCATATCTGATATTTCGTGGCGCAGGCGTGCTGAGGCTGAATTGCTGCAAAAGGAGAAATTACAGGCGGTTGTTGAAATGGCGGGTGCGGTGTGCCATGAGATGAATCAACCCATGCAGTTGACCCTTGTGGAACTGGCTGAGTTTCTGGTGATGGATACGTACAATAAAAGTGAGATCGAGAAAAAAGTCGCCAGAATCAAGCAACCGCTGAATGCGTTGCGAGACATGTCGCGCAAACTAATGCACATCACCAAGTATGAAACCCGTGATTACGTAGAAGGCGAAAAGATCGTAGATATTGATAAATCGTCAGGAACCCGCTACTAGACAACTCGAATTGTCTAATACTGAATGAACTTATAGGGCGTTTTTTGATGCATGAGTTTTAGCCTCACTCATGGAATAGTTAAGTTGTTTTTATGCGGGAGGAACTGAAAAAAAGAACATAGAACACTGAAAGGATGAACATCGAACATCGAACGTCCAACATCGAATTTTGAATGAGAAAAGAAGGAAACAGAAGAATTAATTAAAATTTTCGTTACGAGTATCAAAACGGCCGTTCGACCACCTCGACAAGCTCGGGATTTTCAACAGGCTCACGGTCCTGAGCAAAGTCGAAGGACTGAAAAGAAACAGAAATAGTAAAACAAATGAAATTAAATTGCGGAGCGGAGCGACATCATTATTCGATGTTCAACGTTGGATGTTCGATGTTCGACGTTCATCTCTTGAAACAAGCCCGTATGGCATAAATGCAACGTGTGAACATTTACAAAATAATTTGGCGCTAATGGGGCGAAGCCTCTTGCTTGGTTCTGGCGTCATGAATCCGTATCCGGTCTTGCCGGGATCGGAATTTTAATGAATTGGATTCCCTCATCCGTGAGCGTTTTTTCTTCCTCCTTGGTACTCACGCCCCGGATGTTGCGGGGCTCAGCAGCGCCGTAATGGATTTTCAAGGCTTCCTTGGCAAATTCACAACCCACGTTGTCGAAGTTTTTTTCAACAAAATCAATGGCTTCTTGTCCAATTTTTTCCAGGACGGCTTTTTCAGCCGCAAAATCCTTGGAGGCAGAAGGCGGGGCCGATTTAATCGCAAATGTGGAGGGCACAATGTCCACAGAGGTGACGTTACAGATCGGACAGGTGATCAGGCCTTTTTTCTTCTGGTCGAGATAGGCTTTGCGGTCTTCAAACCAGCCTTCAAAGGCGTGACCATTATTACATTGTAAATCGTATGCGATCATATGAGCGTATCCATTCGGGCTGAATTAATTATTGTTAGTAATTTTAGATAAATACACATAAATCAAAATTAGATTATCATATGTCGCAATATTTTTAAAGACATAGTTAACATAATTTGCTATTTTCCCAAAATGTTGTAAAGTAATACCATAACGGAAATTCATCAACTTGTATCAGGGAGTATGACATATATGAAACAGCAGCTTCAGCGAATAGTGTTTTTGGGAATTGTTCTGATGTGTTTCTCTGCCAATGGATTTGCCGAGAGCATGTATGTGACGGACCAATTAAAATTAACCCTGCGCAGCGGTCCGAGCACAGAGCATAAAATCTTAGCCGTTGTAGAATCCGGTCAGAAGGTCGAGATTCTGGAACCGGGCGATGATTGGTCTCTGGTTAGGAATGCAAAGGGAAAAGAAGGCTATGTTTTGACCAGGTATCTGATGCCCGAGCCGACCCACAATGTGCGATTGGAAAAATTGCAGCGCAAGCATAAAGCCCTGACGCAGCAGGCGGCTACCCTGCTTGAAGAAAATACCCGGTTTAGAAGTGAAAACAAAAAACTTAAGTCAACTCTTGATAAAAATGAGAAAACGCTCCAGAAACTGCGCCTTGATTACGATAAGCTGAAAGCCGGTTCGGCTGAATATTTAGAACTTGAAGAGAAATCCAAGACGGTTAGCAGGCAACTTGCTGAGCAAACCAAACGCGCGGATACCCTGGATGAGGAATTGAGGTCCGTTGAAACCAATCAATATATCAAATGGTTTTTAGCCGGTTCCGGTGTCCTCTTGATGGGATTTATCGTGGGATTTTCCGCCAGGCGGCAGCGTCGGCGTCCGTCGCTGCTCTGAAAATTGCAGTTTGACATAACCTCTGAATATCATTATATTCAGGTATAAATTGACCTCATTGTCGAACTGGCGGCAAAGCCAACACCAAGCATGTTTAACCGCAATGGCCGCGCATGGGGCCTTACGCCGCTCAAGGCTATTGCTGCCTTTCAATCTCTTACCAGAGAAGGAAAAGAGGACAACCTCGAATAAAATAGTTGACTGTACTGGGAACATAAATGCTATTTGATCAAATAGTGGTTTTAAGCGTCCTCCTTTTGCTCTCCGGTTTTTTTTCCTCCGCCGAAACTGCGCTATTTTCCATCAGCAGAGCCAAAGCCAGATACATCGCCAAAGAGAAGGGTTTGACCAACGCGCTCATTAAGAAGATGAAAGACGATCCCCACCGGTTGCTTTCGACCATCCTTATCGGGAACAACCTGGTGAATGTCGGAGCAGCTGCGCTGGCTACATCGATTACCATTAAAATGGTGGCCAACAATGCAGTGGGAATTGCCACCGGCATCATGACATGCCTCATATTGATCTTCGGTGAAATCATTCCCAAAACGGTTGCGACCCGGAACAATGTCCTCATTGCCAGACTGGTCATCATTCCCCTTTACTGGCTGTCGGTTTTGTTTGTCCCGCTAATTTACCTGCTGAATTTTATCCCCAGACTCACGCAAAAGGTTCAAAAAAAATCGCTGGTCACCGAAGAAGAGTTGATGACCTTTGTTGAAGTGGTTGAAGAAGAAGGGGGTATCGAAGAAGAAGAAAAAGAGCTTATCCACAACATATTTGAGTTTGACGATACCAGCGCCTCGGAGGTTATGACGCCTCGAGCGGATATGTTTGTAATCCATGTCGATGATGAACTGAATCTTGAAGAAATCATCCGTTCCGGATTCAGCCGTATTCCTGTTATCGAGGAAGATATTGATCATGTCATCGGCATTTTAAATATTAAGGACTTGTTCATGCACCAGATTACCTCGGCCAAGCAGACAGATGCACGCAGCGTCATGAGCGAGCCTTATTTTGTCCCGGAATATAAAAAGTTGGACCATTTGCTCCAGCAGTTCAAAAATAGAAAGCAGCATATGGCCATTGTTGTGGATGAACACGGCGGTGTCTCCGGTCTGATCACCATGGAAGATGCCTTGGAGGAAATCGTGGGGGAGATCATCGATGAGAGCGACAAGGTTGAACCCCACATTGTCAAGCTGAATAGGAACGAATGGCGGGTGCTGGGCAAATCCGAAATCGATGATGTCAATGAAAAGCTGGATATGGATATTCCTGACGCAAAAGAATACGACACTTTTTCCGGCTACGTTTTGGATCAAATCGGTAGAATTCCAGAAGAGAAGGAGGATATTCTCCTGGGTAATTTTGTGGTTACAGTTAACGAAATGGATGGAACGAGGATCAAAGAATATATCGTGAGAAAGGAAGAAGATGTTTCTCAGGAAGCCGATCAAGCCTCATAAAAAAAGCAGGGCCGTCAAGCCCTGCTTTTTCAATTCTACTCTTATTAGCACCTAAATTAAGTTAAAAACCAATTGGTAGTTATCTGTTAACCAATAACAATTAACGCCTAATTGAGCGTTTTTCGCTCAATTAGGGTAGCCGTTACTTGTCACTCTGAACGAATTCAAACTGCACCCCGAATCCCTCGGCGCCCACCCACACGATTTTACTGTTGGAGCGAATCGGGATTTCAAAATTGGGGAAAAAAAAGCTTTGGGCAATTTGCTGGTTCACGGCAAGCTCATGCCGGCTTACAATAAAGGCACCGTCAAGACTGATATTTTGCATGACACCTTTATAGTCCTGCTCGTTGAAAACGTATTCAGTAATGATTGAACACGGCATGCGGGGATGTTTGCGTTGGTCCCTTTTTTCCCAGGTATTTAAAAGCCTCGACAACACCCGCTGGTCATCAATGGATAAATTGTCTATGAGCTGAGACAGGTGCGGATCGTTCGTTCGAGCGTTGAAGCTATCATTGCCAGTTGCCATAAGAAAAAACCTCCTCATAAACTAAGATTTACGGTGTTCTACGGCAAGCTCAAAGGAAAGTCGATTTTGCGGGAAATTTCAGGTAAAATAGCTGTCGATTTCCGGTATAGTTAAAAAGTTTAAGCATTTACCTGCCAAGAGTCAAGGATTTTTTCAGATGACGCGTCTTCGCCTGACGGCTTCGCCGCGGCAGGCAGAGGACAGAGGTATTTGAATTCGGAATTGGGAATGCGGAATGCGGAAAGAAAAAAAAGACAGAAAACAGATGATCCGTCTTCGCCTGACGGCTTCGCCGCGGCAAGCAGGGGACATAGGTATTTGAATTCGGCCCGCCCTGGCGCGACGACTTCAATTAAATAGCACCGAAGTGGAACGCCTGAGGAGTTGGAGCTTTATATACGATCCTCATAAAATAGGTCTGGGCCAGGGAATTGGGAATGCGGAAGGCGGAAAATGGGAAAAGGGTTGAGGCACAGGGCGCAGGGCTCCAGCCGTCGTCACGCTGTGGCGTGACTATGGCCTGGCAAGCAAGGCACATGGTGCAAGACTGAGGTGTTCTGATCTATACTTGAGTTGACCGAATTGGAAAGTAAGTTAAAACCACCATTGACAGTATGATATCACAACTATTTAATGGCCTCTCAAAGAGCATATACGGAGAAATCTGTATTCTGAAGTAAAGGCTATCCGATCTAATCCTCATAGCTAGGCGGCGCCACGAAACCACCAACGAGCCCAGACAAACCCCGGGCGAAGGCTATGGTTGTCCGATCCTCTAATCTGGCACCGATTATCTGTATACCTACCGGAAGACCTGATTCGCTCAGTCCAACCGGTGCTACAGTTGCCGGCAAACCCGACACAATGGCCATCGCTGTCCAGGCAAGGTTGTCTAAATACATTGCCGACTTTTATTTAAGTCGCCGCCTACTATTTATCCCTTATCAGAATGCACAAAAGTGGATCAACGGGAAAACTTTCTTAAAGATTGAAAAAGAAAGATTGTCAAAACAAATACATAATAGAATCAGAATATTGGCCGGATTTAACTTAGGCACGGAATGTAAACAAAACAAACCGCTAAAAAAGTATAGGTTTGTCATTGTGCAATCTGCAAAAAGCATAAACTACAAATCCAGCATAAATTTACCTATATCAGGCCAAAAGTTTCGTCGCTTCTTGCATCATCCGTCCGATCGGCAAGTTTCGAGGGCACGAGCGTTCCGCCTCGTTGAAGTCCAGCTGAGCCAAAAGCGCTCTTGTTTGAGCCGGCAGCATTTCAAAGGTGGAACGAGCTATCATTAAATCCTGGTAAGAATGAACGTACATGAGACAGCGCATGACATCGTTTATCGGCATCTTTTTGCCAAGCACTTCTGAACAAAGACGGCCGCATCCGGCGCAATAGTCGCTGCAGGTTTCATCAGCGTATTGGGCCAACAAGGCACGATCGGACTGGGAAAGGCGGGTTTGATCGACTGCCGCCGCCGCGTTGGTCGCCATAATGGTAAGATTGGGCATTTGAGAGCAGATGCTGGCGATACGTTTATCTTCCCAAACAGCCATTAGCTTTGCCTGATGGTGCGTAAATCCTTTCCGCATAAAGCGGCCTGCCATCTCTATCTCAGACTCGGAATCGCTCTTGACTGGGCCGCCGCCCTGGGTCTTCATGGCCGTGAGACCGATACCGGCCCGGTAGCAGGCCTCAACCGCCGCTTTCATGCGGGGCTGGTGCATCAGGCGGTAGTTGTAGGTAAACATGATACCGTCTATCCACGGCAGCCGCGCGGCCCCCTCAAGGCAGTCTTCCATGTTGGAATGTGTGCTAAAGCCGAATAACCTCAACTTACCGGCCTTTTTCATGTCCTTGGACCAGGATTCCAGTCGGGGGTCCATTTGATCGATGCCTCTGATGCCATGCACAAAAAGAAGGTCGATGTAATCGGTATGCAGCCGTTTCAGGCACGCTTCAAGCCGGGGCGTAAAATCGGTACCTCGTCTTAATGAAAGCTTGGTGACCAGAAACACTTGCTTGCGGTTATCGGGATATCTAGCGAACCAGCGACCGATGCCCTCTTCGCTGCGGCCGCCGCCGTACCCTTCAGCGGTGTCCCAATAGTTGATTCCCCACTCAAGCGCTTTGGCGAGCATTAACCGATTGTTTAATATGTCAAACATTCCGCCAAGTGAAAGGGTGGAGACCTCTATGCCTGACCGGCCGAAGGGTCTTCGGGGCATCGGTGCCGTGGGAAGGGCGATCTGGGCCGAAGCCTGGCGGGGCCGCTGCAGAGCGGTACCACCCACTACCGCCCCCAATCCAATGGCTGCAGCCTTTTTTAAAAAGTCACGGCGATTGGATGTATCATTTTTATTCTCATCAAATGACATGATTCATACCTCCTTGGATACGGAGCTACTCAGTCTTGGCGGCCGGGCCTGTCCGGCGGCCTGTGCCAAGGTTGAAAACCGGCTGGAAGTTGTATCTGCTCATGATCACGTCCTCAGGGGTCTTCAGGCTGGTCTCTCCGTTCTCTATCCAAAAGCGAAGCTCAGCGCTAATGTTAAGCCCTTGGCTTAGTGCGCGTTCAAGCTCACTTCGGGTTTTTCCGTAATATTCCTTGGCCTTTCGCCCGTGAAAGGCCCGCTTCGCATCGTACCAAGCCTGTGCGCTTTCATACGGCAGCAGCACGAAAACCCAGTACTCCGTGCGATCAGGTGAAACCACTTCAAGAAACAATGAATATTCAAAATTCTTTCCATCTGCAGAGGCCGCCTCGAGGCGTTCTAACTCCATATCCTCTATCAACCATGTGGTTGTGCCACCAAGCGCCCCGGCAAATTCCTGAACCGATCCAAAAACGTAACCTGGATTTTTTTCGCTGGCAATGAAGTACCCTTTTAAAAACCACTCGGGCGGGACATAGGCCTGAAGCCCGTTTTTTTTCCTAAAATCCCGAAAAGAATCCGCTGAAACAGCCGGAGCCGTTATCACCAGGCTTGCCACCATGAACACGGATGCAACCAGACACCATTTTTTCAGTATCATCGCATGACTTTCATTTAATAAGGTCGATTGTTCGAACATAGAGCTTGCAGAGGATCCAACACCGGGACCTCCGCAAACCAACAAATGGAAGATTCTGAAACAGCTTCTGAAGTCACGTTACCCAATAGAAAATTGCCGAGTTTTGAAGCGTCGGCTGATATTACTTTGTACAGCCATATTTTTCAATGTTTTTGTTGTTCCAAAACAAAAAATATTCGAATATCTTATTGATTATATTAACTAAAATTCATATTGCTATTGGTATCAACATCATCTATTGCGTCTATTTTTGCTCGATTCTATGTAATGTGATTTTTTAGGATAGGTAGTTGTAGTCTACAATGTACCTGGGGTATTCTATGACTGTGGAAGCAGTAAGACACAATTTCAGGCAAGCCAAAATTTGTTACCTTGGCTGATGCAATATACAATTTTATCGATATAGCTACAGTGTCATTGAACTGAAAATATTCTTTATATTTTTTTACTACTTTCTTCCGAATTCTCATTTATTGATTACTGACGATTCATTGGCCTCGTTGTTTGGTAATAAAATGAATAATGAGTCTTGCCACCAAATAACCAGCTAACCCAATCAATATGAGTGCAATAGCCCGGATAAATGCGTGATCAATAATTTCATCTCCTTCTTTCCCAGCTTGGTCGACGGCTTTAACGATTTTTGGCAACAGTTGTTCCAAACCATCCGAAGCGATGAGTTGGTTGATGGAATTCACCATTGTGTTAATCTCTCGTGAGGCATTTGCTACTTCTACTATCGTTTCACGGTAGTCGTTAATATCAAAAGGCTCGGAAGGTATATCGGAAGTAGTGTCTATGTCAAATTTTTCAAGCAGCGTATTGGTCGTCAACATCAGCTCATTTCCTGATGAAAGTGTTTGCCGAAGTTCTGTGAGGACGCCTCTGATTCGTTTCTCCTCAGCGACAAAATCATCGAAAATTTTTTCTCTTTCTTTGCTCAGCTCGGCAGCAAACTGTTTGATCGCTGCCTCGCGTTCAATTTCTACTTTGGCCATGACTCGATCAAGCGTTTGTTGACTAAAGGTGTCTACCTCTTTCATTGCACTTTTACGCTCTTTGGCGATATCATCGGGTAGGCTCTCCATTACACTGGTGAGGCGCTCAGATGCCACCGCTAATTTGTGAATGTCGTCCAATACTTCTTTGATCCCTGGATTTTGGGTCAAACGGGACGCCCACGCATCACCAAACATTCCAGCAAGAATTGGCAAGCGGGACCCCAGAAACATACCACGCTCTGCAAGCATGCGCAGCTCTTCGACTTGCTGAGTCGCTTTTTGCACAGACTTAAATAAACCACCGGTCTCGCCTTTTTTAACCAGTTTGGAGTCATGGCGCTTTGTGCCAAACTCGCTGAAACGGAGGTGGCTAAAATATTTTTGGTTGGGATGGCTTTTACGCCACTCCATTATAATTTTTCGCAATTCACTCTGCTGCTCTTTTGTTAGAATCTGCGCCGCTATGCCCCAGATATCTGTCTCCAAGTTTCGAAATCCTAAAATCATTTCCTCTATTGGCTCACCGAATCTTGTTCTATTATCTTCATAAATTATTCGTGCCAGTGTCGTTAACGTGACCATATCCAGTAATGCGGTTTCAGGGTTGGGCTCGGAAGCTATAGTTAAAGCAGACGCAATGGCATAAACAGTGTCTCTAAGAACATAACGCCGTATCTTTGGTGTCGATCCTAATTCTTCAAAACGCTCAAAGGAATTGATTAAAACGGTCGCAAACCGGTCGGAGAAACTCATTAACCAGGATTGGAGTTGGATTTCTGTCATTACATATGGGTCACCCTTGTTATCGTTATCCTTTTTTCGGGCGGCATAGCTGCTTTCGGCGATTAGAAAAAAAGCCATGGAAATAAGGAAAACCGATATTGCAGCATTAATGAGTTTATTGGACAACTGCACAGGTACCACCTCCTAACATACTGTATAAAAAATTATTTATGTGAAAAAACAGTTGATTGCATAAAAATTTGATTATTATAACAAAAAAAGTTGATGGGTTGAAAAATCGAATAGAAAAGGATGAAATATAGCAAGCGAATACTTTCGGTTTATATTCCTAAATATTTATTATTACAATTATTTTGACCTAATTCTGTTCTTATACTATTAAAAGGATCGATACGCAATAAAGTGATAAATCTTATCAGCGAAACTTATATCCAATATAAATCTCAGGAAGGATGCCGAAATGGGTAAGAAGCCTAGCTATGACGAGTTGTTAAAACGAGTCAAGCAATTAGAGAAGAATGTTGAAGAAAGTAAGCGGGTAACAAAAGATCTTAAACAGGAAAAGAAGTTCTCTGAAAATGTGCTAAATAGCCTTCCAGGTATTTTTTACCTTTATGATGAGGATGGAAATATTGTTCGCTGGAATAGGAATCACGAAATTCTAACCGGGTTTTCCGCCGAGGAGATCTCTCATCGAAAAATATTGGACTGGTTCAACGAAGAAGACAAAATACACATCGCCTCAAGAGTAAAGGAGACTTTTGTTCGAGGGAAATCAGATGCCGAAAGTGATTTAGTTATTAAGAGCGGAGAAAGGATTCCGTACTATTTTACCGCTATGCGAATGATCATCGATAATAGAAAATACCTTTTGGGTATGGGTACCGATCTGAGCAAGCTCAAAAAAACGCAAGACGAATTACGTAAAAGCGAGGAAAAGTACAGACAGATTTTTGAAAATGCGGTGGAGGGTATTTTTCAGACAACACCAAAGGGACGTTTTGTGAGCGCCAATCCGGCCATGGCACGTATTTTAGGATATGATTCGCCGCAGGAATTGATGGAAACGGTTAAAAATATCAAAAAGCAGCTCTATGTCTCAAAAGAAGTCAGGG